>NZ_JABWRG010000149.1:0-7140 GCF_014268825.1 Pseudomonas sp. SWRI51
GGGCTGCGCAGCAGCCCCTTGGGTTTTCAGGGCTGCTGCGCAGCCCAACGCGGGGCAAGCCCGCTCACCACAACTCTCTATCATTTCCCACAGGTTTGGGTCCAACCAGCAATGTTGCGGTTGCGCATTGCCTGCGTGGCTGTCGACAGCCTTGGGATGAGGCCATCACGGTCAAACCCTGGCCTCAGGCCATATCGCTACTGGCGAACTCTTCAGCCAGATGGTCGATCAGCGAGCGCACCGACGGCAGCAGGCCGCGCCGTGACGGGAAAATGGCATGGACGATACCGCAGCGTGGGTGCCAGCCCGGTAGCAGCTCCACCAACCGCCCCTCGGCCAGGTCTTCACGCACCGCCACCCGCGGCAAATGGGCAATGCCCACCCCAGCCACGACAAAATGACGCAAAGCGAACAGATCGTCAGTCACCACCCTTGGCGTGTGCGTGATGACCATGCTGCGGCTGGTGTCCTCGCCCTGAAACAGCTCCCACTGGTATTCCCGCTGGGCGCTGCCCCAATGCAGGCTGGGCAGCTCGCTCAGTTGCTGCGGGTCGAAGCCTGCGGGCATTTGCGCCAGATACGACGGGTGGCCCACCAGGCACTGGGTACTGTTGCTCAGCACCTTCATCACCATGTCGGTGTTTTCCAAGGGCGGAAAGCGTACCCGCAGCGCCACATCGAAGCCCTCGTGGAGCAAATCGACGCGGCGGTTGGTGCTCTCGATGAACAACTCCACCTGCGGGTACTTGACCATATAGCGAGTGAGCATCGGCCCGACCCACGAGTTGAGCAGGGTCGTCGGGCAACTGATACGCACCAGGCCGCGCGGCTCGCTGCGGTTGCGCTCGATGATCTCGGCGGCGCCCTCGGCCTCGACTCGCATTGCCAGGCAACGGTTGTAGTAGGCCTGGCCAATCTCGGTCAGCGAACAATGCCGGCTGGTGCGGTGCAGCAGGCGCACGCCCAGGCGGTCTTCGAGGTCGGCGATGCGCCGGCTGAGCTTGGACTTGGGCATATCCAGCGCCCGCCCGGCGGGGGCGAAGCCGCCGTGCTCGACCACTTGGGTGAAGTAGTAGAGGGAGTTCAGGTCTTCCAAAGGGTAATTCTCCAAGTGCCTGGGGTGGTGCCTGCTCAGCGTTCATAAAACAGAACGCTAAAGCCAATTTTCGCAGTCTACCGCTCAAAAGGTGATGAATCTAATCTTTGCTCATCAACGCGAAACGCCCAGACCACTCTCAAAACCCTTTAGGAGCAACGACCATGACCCCCTTCAAATACAACCGCCTGAACAAAGACGACGCCGCTGTACTGCTGGTGGATCACCAGGCTGGCCTGCTGTCGCTGGTGCGTGATATCGAACCGGACCGCTTCAAGAACAACGTGCTGGCGCTTGCGGACCTGGCCAAGTTCTTCAACCTGCCAACCATCCTCACCACCAGCTTCGAACAAGGCCCCAACGGCCCGCTGGTGCCGGAGCTCAAGGCACTGTTCCCGGACGCCCCGTACATCGCCCGCCCAGGCCAGATCAACGCCTGGGACAACGAAGATTTCGTCAAGGCAGTGAAAGCCACCGGCAAGAAGCAACTGATCATTGCAGGCGTTGTGACCGAGGTCTGCGTCGCCTTCCCGGCGCTGGCCGCGCTGGAAGAAGAATTTGAAGTGTTCGTGGTCACCGACGCCTCCGGCACCTTCAACGAGATGACCCGCGACGCCGCCCACGACCGCATGAGCCGCGCCGGTGCGCAGTTGATGACCTGGTTCGGCGTGGCCTGTGAGCTGCACCGCGACTGGCGCAACGATGTCGAAGGCCTGGCGGCGCTGTGCTCCAACCACATCCCCGACTACCGCAACCTGATGACCAGCTACAACGCGCTGACCGCCGGTAAGTAAGCCCGTGCCGGGCACCGCCAGCCGGTGCCCGGCAGCGCAGCACACCTGTTCAATCTTCAGCCCGTGCGCCGTTGCACAGTGGATGCGGGCAAGCTCATCCCAAGGAACGCCGATGAACACCGCAACCCAAGCCAACCGCAACGTCGTGACGCTGGTGATCCAGCACAAGGTGCGCGCCCAGGGCATGGCCCCTTACGAGGCCTGGCTCAAGCGCACCGTCAGCGCCGCGCGCCATCAGCCCGGCCATCTGGATGTGAACGTGATCCGCCCCGACGACGGTGGCCGCCACTTCACCACGGTGGTGCGCTTTGCCGATGCCGCGCAGTTGCAGGCTTGGGTCAATTCCGCCGAGCGCCAGGCGCTGGTCAATGAAGTGCTGCCGCTGCTCGAAGACGGTGACCACACCCAGGTACACGACGACCCGGAGTTCTGGTTCACCCCACCGAGCACCACCGCTGCGCAGCCGCCACGCTGGAAGCAGGCGCTGCTGACCTACCTGGTGATCTGCCCGATGACCATGGTCATACCGCAACTGCTGGCACCGTTTTTCATGCGCTACCCTCAGCTGGGCGGCCCGATTACCGGCAACCTGATCGCCAACCTGTTCGTCATCCTGCCCGTGGTGTTCTACATCATGCCGTGGGTAACCCGCCGCTGCGCCAACTGGCTGCGCGGTTGAACGCTCCTTCGTAACTCACCGACCACTTTTCAGGAGATACCACTATGAGCACGCTCGTTACCCGCGATGGCACCTCGATCTATTACAAGGACTGGGGCACCGGCAAGCCGGTACTGTTCAGCCACGGCTGGCCGCTGGATGCCGACATGTGGGATTCGCAGATGGAGTACCTGGCCAGCCGCGGCTACCGCACCATTGCCTTCGACCGCCGTGGTTTCGGCCGCTCGAGCCAGCCGTGGACCGGCTACGACTACGACACCTTCGCCGACGACATCGCCCAGTTGATCGAGCACCTCGACCTGCGCGACGTCACCCTGGTGGGCTTCTCGATGGGCGGTGGCGACGTCAGCCGCTATATCGGCAAGCACGGCACGGAACGGGTGGCCAAGTTGGTGCTGCTGGGCGCGGTTACCCCGGTGTTCGGCAAGCGTGCAGACAACCCCGAGGGTGTCGATACGGCGGTGTTCGACGGTATCAAGGCTGGCTTGCGCGCCGACCGTGCGCAGTTCATCGCCGACTTTGCCACCCCGTTCTATGGCCTGAACCAAGGCCAGGCGGTATCGCAAGGCACGCAGACCCAGACGTTGAACATCGCGCTGCTGGCGTCGATCAAGGCCACCCTTGACTGCGTAAGCGCGTTCAGTGAAACCGACTTCCGCCCGGACATGGCCAAAATCGACGTGCCGACTTTGGTTATCCACGGCGATGCCGACCAGATCGTGCCGTTCGAGACGACCGGCAAAGTGGCGGCGCAGATGATCTCGGGGGCAGAGCTCAAGGTCTACAAAGGCGCACCGCACGGCTTTGCCGTGACCCATGCGCAGCAGTTGAACGAGGACCTGCTGGCGTTCCTGAAGGGCTGACATCCCTCGCGGTGGTTCGCAATGCCGAGCCACCGCGATGCGGCCACAGCCCGCACCGCACATCCATCCAATCCTGCACCTGGCGCCAACCGGCATGCTCCGCTGTTGCGCCTGCCGCATCCCGTTGGAGAACACCATGTCCCAGGACCCGAACGACAAGAGCCGCCGCCAGTTCCTCGCTACCAGCACCGTACTCGGCGCCGCCGGGGCGCTGTGGTCGGCATTGCCTTTCACCGGCGCCGCCGGTTCCGCCCATGCATCCACCCAAGGAGGCGCCATGACCGCCGATCTCATTCTGTTCAACGGCAAACTGCATACCGTTGACCGTGAAAAGCCCACCGCCACTGCCGTAGCCATCAAGGATGGACGTTTCATCGCTGTGGGCAGCGATGGCGAAGCCATGGCCCACAAGGGTGCCACTACGCAGATCATCGACCTCAAGCAGCGCACGGTGATCCCGGGCCTTAACGACTCGCACCTGCACCTGATCCGTGGCGGCCTGAACTACAACTTGGAACTGCGTTGGGAGGGCGTCCCTTCGGTAGCCGATGCCCTGCGCATGCTCAAGGACCAGGCCGCTCGCACGCCAACCCCGCAGTGGGTGCGCGTGGTCGGTGGCTGGAACGAATTCCAGTTCGCCGAAAAACGCATGCCGACGCTTGAAGAAATCAACCAGGCCGCCCCGGACACCCCGGTGTTCCTGCTGCACCTGTATGACCGCGCACTGCTCAACCGCGCCGCGCTCAAGGCAGTTGGCTACACCAAGGACACGCCGAACCCGGCCGGCGGCGAGATCCAGCGCGACAAGTTCGGCAACCCCACCGGCATGCTGATCGCCCGCCCCAACGCGATGATCCTCTACGCAACCTTGGCCAAAGGGCCGAAGTTGCCGCTTGAATACCAGGTCAACTCGACCCGCCAGTTCATGCGTGAACTCAACCGCCTGGGCCTGACCAGCGCCATCGACGCCGGTGGCGGCTACCAGAACTTCCCCGACGACTATTCGGTGATCCAGGAGCTGGCGGACAACAACCAACTGACCGTGCGCATCGCCTACAACCTGTTTACCCAGAAGCCCAAGGAAGAGCTGGACGACTTCCGCAAGTGGACCTCCAGCGTCAAGCTGCACAGCGGAACTGACTTCCTGCGCCATAACGGCGCTGGCGAAATGCTGGTGTTCTCTGCGGCTGACTTCGAGGACTTCCTCGAGCCGCGCCCGGACCTGCCGCAAACCATGGAAGAAGAGCTGGAGCCGGTAGTGCGTCACCTGGTCGAGCAGCGCTGGCCGTTCCGCCTGCATGCCACCTACAACGAATCGATCACGCGCATGCTGGATGTATTCGAGAAGGTCAACCGTGACATCCCGTTCAACGGCCTGCCGTGGTTCTTCGACCATGCCGAAACCATCACCCCGCAGAACATCGAGCGGGTGCGGGTACTGGGCGGCGGTATCGCGATCCAGGACCGCATGGCCTTCCAGGGTGAGTATTTCGTCGACCGTTACGGCGCCAAGGCCGCCGAGAGCACCCCGCCGATCAAGCGTATGCTGGAAATGGGCGTGCCGGTCGGCGCCGGCACCGACGCGACCCGCGTCTCGAGCTACAACCCGTGGACCTCGCTGTACTGGATGGTCAGCGGCAAGACCGTCGGCGGCATGGAGCTGTACCCCGAAGGCCTGAGCCGCGACACCGCCCTGCAGCTGTTCACCCAAGGCAGCGCGTGGTTCTCCAGCGAGCAGGGCAAGAAGGGCCAGATCAAGGTGGGCCAACTGGCAGACCTGGCGGCGTTGTCGCTGGACTTTTTCAGTGTCGAAGAAGAGGCGATCAAGGGCATCGAGTCGGTATTGACCGTGGTTGACGGCAAAGTGGTGTACGCGGCGGGCGAGTTCGACCGGCTCGGCCCACCGCAGGTGCCGGTGCTGCCGGAGTGGTCGCCGGTGGCCAAGGTGCCAGGGCACTGGCGCGTGGGCACGCCTTCGCTGGCCGCTGCCGTGCACCAGTGCTCGGGGCCTTGCGGGGTGCATGCCCACAGCCATGAAAAGGCGCGGCATTCGAGCGTGCCGGTGAATGACTTCCAAGGCTTCTGGGGCGCGTTGGGCTGTTCGTGTTTCGCCTTCTGAGATGAACCGGGGCCGCATCGCGGCCCCATTTGTTTCCAGGCCTTAGAACACGCCTTTGAGTGGGTATTCGATGATCACGTACAGGCGGTCGATATCGTCGCCCGCCTGCGCGTCGTTGGCGCGGTGGCTGACGTGCGACAGCGACAGGCTCAAGCCTTTGGCGCTGCCGGCCTGCACCACGTACTTGAGGTCGATGTCACGCTCCCAGTGTTCGCTGCCTTCGCCGTACTGGCCAGCGTAAGCACCGCTGCTTGGGGCGTGGCTGCCGTCGATGCCGCGTCCGCTGACATAGCGGCCCATCAGGCTCAGGCCGGGCACCCCGAAGGTTGCGAAATCAAGGTCGTAGCGCAGTTGCCACGAGCGCTCGCCGGGGCCGTTGAAGTCGGCGTACTTGATCGAGTTGGCCAGGTAGATGGAGTCACCCCCGACGAAGTCGAATGGTGTGTCGCCGCGCACCTTCTGATAGGCCAGGGTCAACGCCTGCGCGCCAAGCCGGTATTTGCCGGCCAGGCTGTAGGCGAGGGTGTCGATGTCGCCTGCGCGGGCTTTGCCGCTGTCGACGGTGCGATAGAGGTTGGCGTCCAGGCGCCAGTTGCCCTGGGCGAGGTTGAGGTTCAGGTAGCCCTGGTGCCAAGTGTCTTCAAGCTGCGAAACGAACAGCGCACCGCCCACCGGCCCCGCTGGGGCGAAGGTTGCGCCGGCAAGGCTTATGGCACGGCCACCGGTGCTGGCGCCGTAGCCTGCGAAGTCGTCATGGCTGGCGCTGCTGTCCTGGTTGCTGAACGCGGTAAAACGCCCGGCCTGCAAGTGCCAGCCCGGCAGGTCGGTATTTTCCAGCAGCCAGCCGGTGGCGTATTCGGGGTGCAGGCGTTTGTCGCCGGTGTCGAAGACCGGTGTGTCTACCATCATTTCGCCGTAGTGCAGGCGTGTGTTGCCCAGGCGCAGTTTCAGTGCTGCGCCCGCGCTTGAGTAACTGGGTTCGGCCCGGCCATTGCTGTTGCGTGGCAGCAGCCCGGTCCCGGCATGGCCCCGGCCGCCGTCGAGTTTCAGGCCGACGAAACCATGGGCATCTACGCCAACCCCCAGCATGCCGTCGGTAAAGCCCGAGCGCAGTTCGCCGATGAAGCCCTGCGCCCATTCCTGGCGGTAGCTTTGGCCATTGCCGGACGGCGTGCGGTAGTCGTTGTGCAGGAAGTAGTTGCGGCTGAGCAGGGACCAACCTGCGTCGTCGGCCAGCGCAAGCGTTGGGCCGAGCGCGCACAGTGTGGCCAGCAGAGCGCGAGGGGAGAGAGGCATGGTGGCTCCGGGGATATGAGCCGGGACTGTGGGCGATCGCGCAGGAAGGGTCTTGTATGGGTGTGCTGGGCCAGCCTGTCAGGGCCTCATCGCGGGGCAAGCCCGCTCCCACGCAGCGTTTTAGGGGCGCAATCTATACAGGCTTGTGCTGGCCTCATCGCAGGCTGGCGCCAGCTCTCACAGGATCTGGGCCAGCCCTCGATATTGTGGCTGTGTGCGGTCTCTGTGGGAGATTCTATGGTTTCGGGCAAGTCGCTTTTGATTGTGTAGGAGCGGCCTTGTGTCGCGAAAGG
>NZ_JABWRG010000015.1:0-68190 GCF_014268825.1 Pseudomonas sp. SWRI51
GCCCCAGGATCTGAGCACCCACCAGAATCGCTGGGGCTGCTTCGCAGCCCTTTCGCGACACGAGGCCGCTCCTACACAATCAAAAGCGACTTGCCCGAAACCATAGAATCTCCCACAGAGACCGCGCACAGCCGCAAAATTGAGGCCTTGCCCGGTTCCTGCAGGAGCTGGCGACAGCCTGCGATGAGGCCCGCAAAGGGTTGTACAAAACTATGTAATCGCCTCCTGGGCCAGGCTTGCCCAGTTCGTGACTAGCGGTGGCCTCACTGCACCACTAAGCGTTTGGCAGCCCTGCCGCCCACCACGAACCACAGCGGCCACAGCGCCAGCGCACCCGCCACACCGGCGCCTACGGCAAAGTGCAACAAGCTGGCGCCAGCCCCGAGCATTGCCAGCACTACCCCGCCCAGCCCCAGCAGGGCGATGGTGATCATGCCAAGCATTGCCGACACCAACCCCTTGCTCTGCTCGCTGGCGAACAGCGTCATGCGGTACAACACCGCGTTAGCCACCCCAAGGCCCATGGCATACAGCGACATGCCGGCCACCACGCTGGTCACCGTCGGCCAGCACCAGGTAGCCAACACCAACAGCCCCAACCCGGCCAAGTAGGGCCACAAAGCGCCCCGTACAAGTGCGGGCAGCGGATAACGGTCGGCAATCCGGTTGATGATCAGGTTGCCCATGATCAGCCCGGCAAATACCGGCAACTGCCACAGGGCATATTCCATCGTGCTCAAGCCCTCGTCATGGATCAGCAACACCGGCGACAGGCCAATCCAGCCAATCAGCGGCAGCCCCACCAGGCCCAGCGCCGCACTGCCGGCCACAAAGCGCCGGTTGGCCAGTAACTGGCCGTAGCCGGCCAACAACGGCAGCAAGTGGATCGGGGTGAACGCCAGGCGCGTGCCGTCGCGGCGCTCCACACCCAAGGTTTCGGGCATCAAGCGGTACAGCAGCCCCCAGCACACCACCGCGCCCACCGCGAAGGCGACGAACAGCCAGCGCCAGTCGAGCCATTGCAGCATCAAGGTGCCCACCAGCGGGCCGAGCAGCGGCGACAGCAGCGCGATATTGGCCAACAGCGCCATCATGCGCACCGCATCGGCCTCGGTATACGCCTCGTTGAGCGCCGGGTAGCTGACGGTCACCACAAAGCCAAGGCCGATGCCCTGTACCAGGCGCAGCAGGTTGAACAGCCCGATGTCATGCACCCAGAAGGTCGCCAGGCATGCCACACCGAACACCACACAGCCGGTCAGCAGCAGCGGGCGTCGGCCATAGCGGTCGGCCAGCGGCCCGATCAGCCACTGCAGCACCACCCCGCCCAGCAAGTACAGGTTCAAGGCATGGGGGATGAATTCAGGGCTGGCATTGAGGTCGCCGACCACCACCGGCATCGCCGGCATGACCGCATCGCTGGCAAGGTAGGTGAGCAGCTCGAACAGGGCCAGGGTCAGGCCGAACAACAAGGCGCGCAGCGGCGTTATGTACAGAAGTGGTTTCATGGTGGCATCGGGTACAGGCAGATGGGCTGGCAGGCTATATGCCAGAAATGGCAGCGTTTTGCTGTGAGCAAATGTAAGCGCCTAAAAACAGCGCGGGGCAAGCCCGCCCCTACGATGTGTAAGGAACGGGGTTGCCCCGCGTTCAGTGCTGCGGCGAGTTACGGCGTAGCCGTCTCCTGCACCACGCGGATCACACGCTGCGGAAACGGTATATCGATGCCCTCGGCCTTGAGCCGGTCGCGGGCATGCTCGTTGAGCATGAAGATCACGTCCCAGTAGTCGCTGGTTTTCGTCCACAGGCGCAGCGACACGGTGATCGAGCTGTCGCCCAAGGTGGCTACAACGGCCTGCGGGGCTGGGTCTGCCAGTACCCGCGGGTCCTGCGCCAGCTCCAGCAGCACGTTACGCGCTTTCTGCAGGTCAGCCTCGTAGTCCACGCCCACATCGAACACCACCTTGCGCGTTGGCTGGCGATTGGTGTTGGTGATGATGCCGTTGGACAGGCTGCCGTTAGGCATGATCACTGTCTTGTTATCGCCAGTACGCAACACGGTATGGAAGATCTGGATGCTGTCCACGGTGCCACTGACCCCTTGGGCTTCGATCCAGTCACCAATGCGGAACGGGCGGAACATCAGGATCAGCACCCCACCGGCAAAGTTGGCAAGGCTGCCCTGCAAGGCCAGGCCAATGGCCAGGCCGGCGGCACCGATGGCCGCGACGAACGAGGTGGTCTCGACGCCAATCATCGACGCCACGCTGACGAACAGCAGGATCTTCAGGATGATGTTGGCCAGCGTACTGATGAAACCTTGCAGCGCCAGGTCGGCGTTGCGCAGCCCGACCAGCTTGCCAAGGCGCGCACTGAGCTTGTTGATCACCCACCAGCCGATGGCCAGGGTCAGCAGTGCCAGCAGCACCCGGCTGCCGTACTCCATGATCATCGGAATCCAGGCTTGCGACTGGCGTACCAGCTGGTCAACCTCTGCGTTCAAATCCATAGTCATCTCCAGATGCCGGGCGGCCTGCAACCCAGCGGCCCCGAACCCTGATGGACCGCACTGCGCCCCATGGGTTCAAGGCCGCAGGCAGGTCAGTCGCGGAAGTTGTTGAACTGCAGCGGCATGTCGAATTCCTTGGCGCGCAGGGCGGCAATGGCTTCTTGCAGGTCGTCACGCTTCTTGCCGGTGACGCGCACTTGCTCACCCTGGATGGAGGCCTGGACCTTGAGCTTGGCATCCTTGATGTGGGCGACGATCTTCTTCGCCAGCTCCTTGTCGATGCCTTCGCGGAACTTGGCCTCTTGCTTCATTTCTTTGCCCGAGGCGTAGGGGTCCTTGGTTTCCAGGCACTTGACGTCGATCTTGCGCTTGACCAGCGCACCGCGCAGGATCTCGATCATGGATTCGAGCTGGAACTCGGCCTCGGCGGTCAGCAGGATGGTCTGCTCTTTGTCCTTGAAATCGAAGGTGCCCTTGCCCTTGAGGTCATAACGGCGGTCGAGCTCTTTGACGGCGTTGTCTACCGCGTTCTGCACTTCGTGCTTGTCCAGTTCCGATACCACGTCGAACGAAGGCATGGGTTTCTCCATAAAATAATGCGCGCTCTGCTTGAAGATGGAGCGCGTCAGCGTTGAAGGTTAAAATGCGCGCACATTATAACGGGTTGCGAAACGCAGATGAGCAGCACCTGGCATATTCTCGGCGCCGGTAGCCTGGGCAGCCTTTGGGCCTGCCGCCTGGCCCGCGCGGGCAAGGCGGTCCGCCTGATCCTGCGTGACGAACAGCGTCTGGCCGACTATCAGGCCACCGGCACCCTGACCCTGGTCGAGGGCGAACAGCGCAGCCACTACGCAATCCCGGCCGAAACCGCCAGCGGCGCCGGCCCCATTCATCGCCTGCTGGTGGCCTGCAAGGCCTACGACGCAGCCCCAGCGGTGGCGCGCCTGGCCCCAAGGCTGAGCGCCGGCGCCGAGCTGGTGCTGCTGCAAAACGGCCTGGGCAGCCAGGATGAAGTCGCGGAACAGGCGCCCCATGCGCGCTGCATCTTCGCCTCCAGCACCGAAGGCGCGTTCCGCGAGAGCGACTGGCAGGTGCGCTTTGCCGGCCAAGGTTTCAATTGGCTGGGAGACCCGGCCAACCCGGCACCGCCGCCCTGGTTCGACGACCTGCAAGAGGCCGGCATCCCCGCCGAGTGGCGCCTGGATATCCTCTCAAGGCTGTGGCGCAAGCTTGCCCTGAACTGCGCGATCAACCCGCTGACGGTGCTGCACGACTGCCAGAACGGCGGGCTGCTCGGCCATCTGCCCGAAGTGGATGCGTTGTGCGCCGAGCTAGCGGTGCTGCTGCAGCGCTGCGGCCAGCCGGGTGCTGCCGAAAACCTGCAAGAAGATGTCCAACGGGTGATCCTTGCCACCGCCGCCAACTATTCTTCGATGTATCAGGATGTGCGCCAAGGCCGGCGCACTGAAATCCACTACCTGCTCGGCCACGCCCTGCGCACAGCCGCCCGCCACGGCCTGGTACTGCCGCAACTGGAACACCTGCACCAGCGCCTGGTCGATAACCTGACCGCCCGTGGCCTGCCAGGCACCTGAGGCCCCCATTCAACCGATACGGAAGCTGCCCAGCCCATGACCCTGCGCCAACGCCTGGAAAACCTCCCGGTCGGGCAAAAACTGCTGGCCGCCCTGCTGGTGCTGCTGGTGACCATTTTGCTGGTGGCCAACCTTGCGTTCATCAGCGCAGCCTACTGGATCACCCAGGAGAGCATGGCGCCGCAGGCCTTGCAGACCATCGGCAAGCTGGTGTCCAACCCGCAACTGTCAGCCCGCGCAGGTGAGTCGCCAGCGTCGGCCAATGCCCTGCTGGAGGAGCTCGACAGTTATTCGCCGCTACGCGCAGCGGCCATCTACGGCGGTGACGGGCGCATGCTGGCGCAACTGCAGCACGGGGAGCGGCTAACCCTGCCGGCGCGTTTTCGCAACATTGATAAATGGCGGCTCACCGAGTTCCGCAGCACCCAGGTGATTCGCCTGCCCCGGGCCGGCGCCCCGCCCGCGCACCTGCTACTGGTAGCCAGCAGTGAGCTGCCGATGGCGTTTTACACCGGCACCCTGACCGCAAGCCTGGCAATCCTGGTGTTCAGCGTGGTGTTGTGGACGCTCATCGCACGGCAGATCAAACGCCTCATCACCCTGCCGATCAACCGCCTCGAAGAGCTCACCCGCCAGGTCACCCGCGAAGAGAGCTACGCGCTACGTGCCATGCCCGGCAACGATGACGAGCTGGGCAGCCTGGCCGAGGCGTTCAACACCATGCTCTCGCGCATCGAGGCCCGCGAGCAACAGCTCAAGCGCACCCGCGACGAGTTCCAGAGCGCCTACGATCAAGCCCAGGGCCTGGCCGAGGAAACCCGGCATACCAACCGCAAGCTGGAGCTGGAAGTCCAGGTGCGCAGCAAGATCGAAAAAAAGCTCACCGGCTTTCAGAACTACCTCAACAGCATCATCGACTCGATGCCCTCGGCGCTGATTGCCCTCGACGAGCAACTGTATGTCACCCAGTGGAACCAGGAAGCCACGGCGCTTTCCGGCACGCCCCTGGACGAGGCGTTGAACCAGCCGATCTTCCTCGCCTTCGAGCCACTCAAGCCATTTTTGCCGCAGCTCAAGGAGAGCGTCGAGAAACACCGGGTGGCCAAGATCGAGCGGGTGACCTGGCCCAGCGGCGACGAGCTGCGCCATTACGCCCTGACCTTCTACCCCCTGACCGGCGGCGGCGGGCGTGGTGTGGTTATCCGCATCGACGACATCACCCAACGCCTGTCACTGGAAGAAATGATGGTGCAGTCGGAAAAGATGCTCTCGGTGGGTGGCCTTGCGGCCGGCATGGCCCATGAGATCAACAACCCGTTGGGGGCGATCCTGCACAACGTGCAAAACATCCGCAGGCGCCTGTCACCGGAGCTTGCGCGCAATCAGGAGCAGGCCGACGAGCTGGGCATCGACCTGCAAAGCGTCAACCAGTACCTGACTAGCCGCGAAGTGCCGCAACTGCTCGATGGTATTCAGCAGGCCGGGGCGCGGGCGGCAAAAATCGTTACCCACATGCTCAGTTTCAGCCGGCGCAGTAACCGCCAACTGGCGCCCTGCGACCTGCCGGCGCTGATCGACCAGGCCGTGGACATTGCCGGCAACGACTTCGACCTGACCATCGGTTTCGACTTCAAAGGCCAGGCCATCGTGCGCCAGTTCGACCCGCAACTGGGGCCCGTCCCGTGCACCGCCAACGAGCTGGAACAGGTGCTGCTGAACCTGCTGAAAAACGCAGCCCAGGCCATCCACCAACGCCCGCAGCCGTGCGAGCCAGGGCGCATCACCTTGCGCACGCGGCTGAACCCGCCATGGGCGCAAATCCAGGTCGAGGACAACGGCGTGGGCATGCCGGAGGCGGTGCGCAAACGCACCTTCGAGCCATTCTTTACTACCAAGGAAATCGGCCAGGGCACAGGCCTTGGGCTGTCGGTTTCGTATTTCATCATCACCAACAACCACAAAGGGCAGATGGAGGTGCATTCCACCCCCGGCCAGGGCACCTGTTTCACCCTGCGCCTGCCCTTGAGCCCGGCAACGCCGGCCAGTACGGAGACATGACATGGGCAACCGCCTGAGCAAGATCTACACCCGCACCGGTGACCGTGGCGAAACCGGCCTTGGCGATGGCCGCCGGGTGCCCAAGGACCACCCGCGCATCGAGGCAATTGGCGAGGTGGACACGCTCAACAGCCAGCTCGGCGTGCTGCTGGCGGGCCTTGCCGAGGCTGGAATCACTGAAGTGAGTAACGTTTTGGCGCCGTGCCAGCACCGGCTGTTCGACCTGGGCGGGGAGCTGGCGATGCCCAGCTATCAGGCGCTGAATGCCCACGAGGTGGAGCGCCTGGAGCAGGTGATCGATACCTGGAATGAAGAGCTGGGGCCGCTGAAGAATTTCATTCTGCCCGGTGGTTCGGCGCTGGTTGCCCAGGCCCATGTGTGCCGCAGTGTGGCACGGGCAGCGGAGCGCCGCTGCCAGCAGCTCAATGCGCTGGAGCCACTGGCAGGGGTCGGGCTCGCCTACATCAACCGCTTGTCCGACCTGCTGTTTGTGGCCGCACGCATCATCGGCCGCCGCCAAGGTGTGGCTGAAATACTATGGCAGGCGGCGCCAAAGCCCGAAGCCTGAAACTCAGGCCTCGGGCCAGAACGCACGAATACCCGCCACACCCTGGGCGCCAACCGCCCAGGCCTGCTCGCGCTCAGCCGGCCCGACCCCACCTAGCAGGTAAACCGGGCGGCTGAAGCCACTGACCAGGCGCTGCGCCTCATCCCAGCCCAGCGGCGCGGCGTCGGGGTGAGTCTGGGTCGCCTGCACCGGCGACAGCGTGACGAAATCGACCCCCATCTGCTCGGCCAGGACCAGCTCTTCGGCGTTATGGCAGGATGCGGCCAGCCAGCGTTCCTGCGGGAATGGCCGGCCTTTGGCTGCGTACTTGCGCAACTGGGCTGCCGTGAGGTGCCAGCCTGCTGCCGGGAAATCGCCCAACCACTCCAGCGGGCCTTTGAGCATCAATTGCGCCTTGCCTGCGCACAGGCCGACCGCATCCACCGCCACATCGCGGTACTTGGGGTCGTACATGTCCGGGGCGCGCAGTTGCACCAGCTTGATGCCGTTGGCCACCGCCTTCTGGATGCCCTTGAGCATCTGCGGCACTTCGAGGCCATCCGGGGTAATCAGGTACTGGTCCGGCAAGCGCGCGGCGGCAACGATCGGCTTGTTGGCCTCAGGAAATTCGTACTGGCCCAGCTCACGCGGCGCCACCCAGGCCAACGGCTGGCCCTCGACGCCGCGGGGCTCGCCGCTGAAGGCCGAGACCTCGCGCACGTCCAGCAACACTTGCTTGTCGGGATAGTCATGGCTGACCTTGATCAACGGCCGCGAATAGCTGACTTCGATACCCAGTTCTTCGCGCAGCTCACGGGCCAGGGCCGCCTCAGGGCTCTCGCCCTGCTCGACCTTGCCGCCGGGAAACTCCCACAGCCCGCCCTGATGCTGGGTATCGGCGCGACGGGCAATGAGGATGCGCCCATCGGTGCCACGGATGACTGCTGCTACCACATGAATCCGTTTCACCCTTTACACTCCAAAAAAGCCCAGCCGCGGGCCTTGCGGGCCTGCGGCTGGTAGATGGTTTCGATACAGGCCCACGCACGGGCCGCAAGATCAGGTCCGGTATTCGGCGTTGATCTTCACGTACTCGTGGGACAGGTCGGTGGTCCAGATGGTTTCGCTGCACTGGCCACGGCCAAGCTCGATCCGAATGGTGATTTCTTCCTGGGCCATGACCGCGGAGCCTTGCTCTTCGGTGTAGCTCGGGCTGCGGCCGCCTTTGCTGGCGATGCAGACATCACCCAAGAACACGTCGATCAGGCTGACATCCAGTTGCGGCACACCGGCGCGGCCAACGGCTGCGAGGATACGGCCCCAGTTGGGGTCGGAGGCGAACAGTGCGGTCTTGATCAGCGGCGAGTGGGCCACGGCGTAGCCGACGTCCAGGCATTCCTGGTGGTTGCCACCACCGTTGACCTGCACGGTGACGAACTTGGTAGCACCTTCGCCGTCACGGACGATGGCCTGGGCCACGTCCATGCACACTTCAAACACTGCTTTTTTCAGCGCATCGAACAGCTCGCCGCGCGCTTCGGTCACTTCAGGCACATCGGCCTTGCCGGTGGCGATCAGCATGCAGCAGTCGTTGGTCGAGGTGTCGCCATCGATGGTGATGCGGTTGAACGACTTGTTGGCGCCGTCGAGCATCAGGTCCTTGAGCACTGCCGGGGCAACCTTGGCGTCGGTTGCGATGTAGCCGAGCATGGTGGCCATGTTCGGGCGGATCATGCCCGCGCCTTTGCTGATACCGGTGACGGTGATGGTCTTGCCATCGAACTGGAACTGACGGCTGGCGCCCTTGGGCAGCGTGTCAGTGGTCATGATGCCGGTGGCGGCTTCTGCCCAGTGGTTCTCGGACAGGTTGTCCAGAGCGGCCTGCAGCGCGCCTTCGATTTTTTCGACCGGCAGCGGCTCACCGATTACCCCGGTGGAGAACGGCAATACCGATTCGGCAGGCACATCGGCAAGCTCGGCGAGCTTGGCGCAGGTGCGCTCGGCGGCGGCCAGGCCCGGAGCGCCGGTCCCGGCATTGGCGTTGCCGGTGTTGGTCAGCAGGTAGCGCACGGTGCCCTGAACACGCTGCTTGCTGAGGATCACCGGGGCGGCGCAGAAGGCGTTGAGGGTGAACACACCTGCCACGCTTGAGCCTTCGGCGCAGCGCATGACAACCACGTCCTTGCGCCCAGGGCGCTTGATGCCGGCCGAGGCGATGCCGAGTTCAAAGCCGGGAACCGGGTGCAGAGTGGGCAGGGGACCAAGACCAACAGCCATGTAAGCGCTCCTAGAGAATATGGGATTGGGGGGCGCTGTGCGCCCCTTTCGCGGCACAAGGCCGCTCCTACAGGTGTGTTGCAATGCCCTGTAGGAGCGGCCTTGTGCCGCGAAGGGGCCGCGATTCGGCCCCGGGATGTTTCAAACCGGGTTCAGATCACTCGATCTGCCCGTGGCAGTGCTTGAACTTCTTGCCCGAACCACACCAGCACGGCTCGTTACGGCCCAGTTTCAGGTCGTTGCGTACCGGTGCTGCGGCGACGGCGACTTCGGCGCCCTCTTCGGCCAGCGCGTCGGTTTCAAGGCCTGGCGCCGGAGCGTGCTCGAACTGCATGCGGCTGGCCAGTTCTTCGGCGTCGCGGCGCAGACGGGCTTCTTCCTCGGCCGGGTCTTCGCGGCGTACCTGAACGTGCGACAGCACGCGGATGGTGTCGCGCTTGATCGACTCGAGCAGTTCCTGGAACAGGGTGAACGACTCGCGCTTGTACTCCTGCTTCGGGTTCTTCTGGGCGTAGCCGCGCAGGTGGATACCGTGGCGCAGGTGGTCCATGGTCGACAGGTGGTCTTTCCACAGGTCATCGACCACACGCAGCAGGATCTGCTTCTCGAAGGTACGCAGGGCGTCGATGCCGGCCTGGTCTTCCTTCTCGGTGTAAGCGGTGGTGATTTCGTTCAGCAGGCGCTCGCGCAGGGTCTCTTCGTAGAGGTGATCGTCCTCGTCGAGCCACTGCTGGATCGGCAGCTTCATGGCGAAGTCGCTGGCCAGCGAAGCCTCGAGGCCGGCCACGTCCCACTGCTCAGGCAGCGACTGCGGCGGGATGTGCTGGCTGATGGTGGCGTCGAGCACTTCCTTGCGGAACTCGGCGATGGTGTCGCCAATGTTCTCGGCCGCCAGCAGGCTGTTGCGCATGTGGTAGATGACTTTGCGCTGTTCGTTGGCCACGTCATCGTATTCGAGCAGCTGCTTGCGAATGTCGAAGTTGCGGCCTTCGACCTTGCGCTGGGCTTTTTCGATGGCATTGGTGACCATGCGGTGTTCGATGGCTTCACCGGACTGCATGCCCAGGGCCTTCATGAAGTTCTTCACCCGGTCAGAGGCAAAGATACGCATCAGGCTGTCTTCGAGCGACAGGTAGAAGCGGCTGGAGCCGGCATCGCCCTGACGGCCGGCACGGCCACGCAGCTGGTTGTCGATACGGCGCGATTCGTGGCGCTCGGAGGCGATCACATGCAGGCCACCGGCCTCCAGCACTTGCTGGTGACGTTTTTGCCAGTCGGCCTTGATCTGGGCGATCTGCTCAGGGGTCGGGTTGTCCAGGGCGGCGACTTCGGCCTCCCAGTTACCACCCAGCAGAATGTCGGTACCACGGCCTGCCATGTTGGTGGCGATGGTCAGCGCACCTGGCGCACCGGCCTGGGCGATGATCTCGGCTTCTTTTTCGTGGTACTTGGCGTTCAGGACCTTGTGCTCGATGCCTTCCTTCTTGAGCAAGTTGGACATGTGCTCGGAGGTTTCGATGGTCGCAGTACCGACCAGTACCGGGCGGCCCTGGGTCATGCTCTCTTTGATGTCGGCGATGATCGCGGCGTACTTCTCATCGGCGGTGAGGTACACCAGGTCGTTGAAGTCCTTGCGCGCCAACGGCTTGTTAGGCGGGATGACCATCACGTTGAGCGAGTAGATCTGGGCGAATTCGAACGCTTCGGTGTCGGCGGTACCGGTCATGCCGGACAGCTTGTTGTACAGACGGAAGTAGTTCTGGAAGGTGGTCGACGCCAGGGTCTGGCTTTCGGCCTGGATGTTCAGGTTTTCTTTCGCCTCGATGGCCTGGTGCAGGCCTTCGGACAGACGACGGCCCGGCATGGTACGGCCGGTGTGCTCGTCGATCAGCAGGATCTGGCCGTCCTGGACGATGTACTCGACATTGCGATGGAACAGCTTGTGCGCGCGCAGGCCGGCGTAGACGTGGGTCAGCAGGCCCAGGTTGTGCGCCGAATACAGGCTTTCGCCCTCGGCCAGCAGGCCGGCCTGGGTGAGCATGTCTTCGATGAACTGGTGACCGGCTTCGTTGAGTTCGACCTGGCGGCTCTTCTCATCGATGGTGTAGTGGCCTTCCTGGGTAACCTGGCCTTCGACCTCTTCGATGTGCTGAGTCAGGCGCGGGATCAGGCGGTTGATCTCGATGTACAGCTTGGAGCTGTCTTCGGCCTGGCCGGAGATGATCAGCGGGGTACGCGCTTCGTCGATGAGGATGGAGTCCACTTCGTCGATCACGGCGAAGTTCAGCTCGCGCTGGAACTTCTCTTCCTGGCTGAACGCCATGTTGTCGCGCAGGTAGTCGAAACCGAATTCGTTGTTGGTGCCGTAGGTGATGTCGGCAGCGTAGGCAGCGCGTTTTTCTTCAGGCGGCTGGAAGGCCGAGACGATACCCAGGTTCAGACCGAGGAATTCGTACAGCGGGCGCATCCAGTTGGCGTCGCGGCGGGCCAGGTAGTCGTTGACCGTGACCACGTGCACACCTTTGCCGGACAGCGCGTTCAGGTACACAGCCAGGGTACCGACCAAGGTCTTGCCTTCACCGGTACGCATTTCTGCGATCATGCCTTCGTGCAGGGTCATGCCGCCGATCAACTGGACGTCGAAGTGGCGCATGCCCATGACACGCTTGCCGGCCTCACGGGCCACGGCGAAGGCTTCAGGCAGCAGCTGGTCGAGGGTTTCGCCTTTGGCCAGGCGCTCTTTGAACTCTGCGGTCTTGCCCCGCAGCTGCTCGTCCGAGAGGGCCACCATCTTCTCTTCGAAGGCATTGACGGCGCTGACCGTCTTGAGCATGCGTTTGATTTCACGCTCGTTCTTGCTTCCAAAAAGTTTTTTTAACAAAGGCGCAAACATATCGGCAGGATCTTCCACACGTAGGGATGGAGGGCGGCCCCATGAGTCGCCCGTGCAGCCCAGAGGCCGCATGCGAACGAGCATTCTACCCGGAAACGATGGTGAGGAAAGTGGTGGATTTCCACGATACTGGCACAGCGTATTTATGGGGCCTGACTAAGATAGGGGCTTTTCCCCCAAGTTCAAGGTATGTGCACATGAAACGTTGCAGCCGTGACTTGCATCAGTGCCGCCGGGCTGCCCTGGCGGTGAGGCCTGATATACACGGCAGCCCATCTGTTAGACTGCCGATCTTGTAACCAGCTGCGACCCCCATGGCCTACAAACCTCCCTCCGCCAGCCCTCCTGCCGCCCTGCTGCGCAAAGCGCGGCCGCTGCGCCTGATGCTCAACCAGGCTGAACGCCTGGAGCACTTGCAGCGCCTGCTGGAGAGCCAGCTGCAACCGGCTGCCCGCGAGCACTGCCATGTGGCCTCGTGGAAAGAAGGCACTCTGCTGCTGGTGGTGACCGACGGCCACTGGGCCACCCGGCTGCGCTACCAGCAGAAGCGCCTGCAGCGCCAGCTACTTGAGATGGACGCCTTCGCCAACCTCACGCGCATTCTGTTCAAGGTGCAGCCGCCGCTGGTGCCCGCCAAACGCGAAGGGCATGGGCCTGCGCTTTCGGAGCGTGCAGCGCAGGAGATTCGCGGCTCAGCGGAGGGGATCAGTGACCCGAAGCTGCGTGCGGCGCTTGAAAGGCTGGCAGCTCATGCCAACCTCAAGCCTGGGTCAACAGGCTGAAGCGTCATCCTCGCCTACCTGATAGTTTTGCCAGTTTTACCTCCCACTCCAAAATGCTCGAATGGGCTCGTCCCCCCCTTACGGAGCGAGTTTCATGACCCAATATTGCGATTACACCTCATTCGAGTCTTCTACTGACCCATGGAATGACTGGGTCAAAGGCGCCAATGGCCAAGCACTCGCCCTGGGCGAGGAGAATGGAAACTATTATGCGTTCTTCCGCCCTATGGGTAACCTACAAGGAAAGATCCTGGAAAAAAAGCTCACCCAATTAGTTGCCAACGAGAAATACCGCGTATCCATCAGAGTCAGGCGCGTCAATGATCAAGCCAAATACCCGTCAATAACCTGGCGTATGGATGAAATCCCTTTGGGGAGCGCGACCCCCTTGTACGACCGCGAATGGCACGTGATCAGGACGGACTTCGTAGCGAAAGACGGCCCACAAATGCTGGCCTTAATTGGTAGTGACAGCGTGGGTAGTGGCGAAGGCGCCGACTTTTGGTTCGATGACATCCGTATCTACCCCGCCAACATGCATGAAGACTTCGAAGACAGCCTCGGCGGCATCGTCAAACCCGGCGAGACGCTCGATCAAGGTGCACTGATCATATCGCTGCCCCCCACCTCAACCAACGACGTGGGCATTCAAACACACACACTTTCGGTTGACGGAAAACTCGAAGGTCAGGGCCTGGCCTTGAACCGCAACGTTGCGGCCAACCTGCCCGAGCAGGAAGTTACGATTCAACTCAAAGGGGAGTACTCCAATGTGGAGTTCAGCTGGACATGGATTAGCCAACGAGGCGAGGTGAGGTTCTACGGCCCCGGCCAAAAGCTCCTCGGCCAATCCGAGGTACTGCCCATCAACGGCGCGCATCAAAATGTGTCGTTCAAAGCCGAACAGGGCGATTACGTCACTGAAATGGTGATCACCGCCCGTGACTTCAGCTACCTGGACTTTTTCCGTTTCAGCTGAAGCGCGCACATAAAAAAAGGCCACCCGAAGGTGGCCTTGATCAACTAGAGAGTGTTCGAACTTACACAGCCGCAACAGGGCGCATGTAGGAGATCGGTGCCGTACTGGCATCTTCGAATGTGACCACTTCCCAGGCGTCGGTTTCTGCGATCAGCTTGCGCAGCAGCTGGTTGTTGAGCGAGTGGCCGGACTTGTAGCCCTTGAACTCGCCAATCAGGCTGTTGCCCAGCAGATAAAGATCGCCGATGGCGTCGAGAATCTTGTGCTTGACGAATTCGTCATCGGAACGAAGGCCGTCTTCGTTGAGCACACCGGTTTCGTCGACGACGATGGCGTTTTCAACACTGCCGCCCAGCGCAAGGTTGTGCTTGCGCAGGTACTCGATGTCACGCATGAAACCGAAGGTGCGGGCGCGGCTGACTTCCTTCACGAACGAGGTGCTGGAGAAGTCTACGACTGCACTTTGGGTCTGGCCCTTGAGGACCGGGTGATCGAAGTCGATCTCGAAGCTCACCTTGAACCCTTCGAAAGGCAGGAAAGTGGCGCGCTTGTCGCCCTCCTCCACTGTTACTTCACGCAGGATACGGATGAACTTCTTGGCAGCGTCCTGTTCTTCCAGGCCTGCCGATTGGATCAGGAATACAAAGGGACCGGCGCTGCCATCCATGATCGGCACTTCCGAGGCGGAGAGCTCGACGTAGGCGTTATCGATGCCCAGGCCCGCCATGGCGGAAAGCAGGTGCTCGACCGTATCAACCTTGACGTCACCGTTGACCAACGTGGTGGACATGGTGGTCTCGCCAACATTGGCCGCGCGCGCCGGAATTTCGACCACAGGGTCGAGGTCGGCGCGACGGAAGACGATGCCGGTGTCCACAGGCGCAGGCTTGAGGGTCAGGTAGACCTTCTCCCCAGAGTGCAGACCGACACCTGTGGCACGGATGGTATTCTTCAGGGTGCGTTGTTTAATCATGGCATTGGCCGCTTCAGCGCAAATTGCGAACAGGTATCAACAAAGGCTGGGGATAATAACAGACCCGACCTTTGCTGAATACCAATCACCCCTATACCCCTGATAAATTCCATTAATCGGCCTGACGACGCAGGAATGCCGGGATATCCAGGTAGTCCAGGTCATCCTGAGGGTTCAGCTTGGCCGCTGCGGCAGCACCGGCGTGGGCCTGGTTGCGCATTACAGTCGGGCGCTCGAGGTCACGGTAGTTGACTGCTGGCTGCTCCTGGCGAGCCGGGGCCGGGTTAGAGGCCTCGTACGCCTGCTGAGCGGTCTGCAGGGTGTTGTCGACGATCTTGACCGGCTTCTCGATGCGCGCACCCAGGCCCGTGGCCACAACGGTAACGTGCAGCTCGTCGCGCATGTCGGGGTCGATCACGGTGCCGACCTTGACCATCGCGTGGTCGGAGGCGAAGGCTTCGATGATGCTACCCACATCGGAGTACTCACCCAGCGACAGGTCCGGACCTGCGGTGATGTTCACCAGGATACCGCGGGCGCCCTGGAGGTTGACGTCTTCGAGCAGCGGGTTGCGGATTGCCGCTTCGGTGGCTTCGCGAGCGCGGTTCGGGCCGCTGGCGCAACCAGTACCCATCATCGCCATGCCCATTTCGCTCATCACGGTGCGCACGTCGGCAAAGTCGACGTTGATCATGCCTGGGCGCTTGATGATGTCGGAGATACCGCGCACGGCACCGGCCAGCACGTCGTCAGCCTTGGCGAAGGCGGACAGCAGGCTTGCATCCTTGCCCAGGATGGTCAGCAGCTTCTCGTTGGGGATGGTGATCAGCGAGTCGACGCTGTCCGCCAGCATACGGATGCCTTCATCGGCGATCTGCATGCGCTTGCGGCCTTCGAACGGGAATGGACGGGTCACCACCGCAACGGTGAGGATGCCCATTTCCTTGGCCACTTCGGCGATGATCGGCGCAGCACCGGTACCGGTACCGCCACCCATGCCGGTGGTGATGAAGACCATGTTGGTGCCTTGCAGCACTTCAGCGATGCGCTCACGGTCTTCCAGCGCGGCCTGACGACCGACTTCCGGATTCGCGCCTGCACCCAGGCCTTTGGTCACGCCGGTACCCAGCTGCAGAATGGTGCGAGCACCAATATTCTTCAGCGCCTGGGCATCGGTGTTGGCGCAGATGAACTCGACGCCTTCAATGTTGCTTTTGACCATGTGGTTAACGGCGTTGCCGCCACCACCGCCGACGCCGATCACCTTGATGACCGGGCTTTGCGGGACGTTGTCTACGAGCTCGAACATTTTCCCTCTCCTTACAGTTCTCTAGTTGTCGCGCCTACCACTACTGCTTTGAAACTTAGAAGTTGCCCTGAACCCAACGCTTGAGACGCTCAAGCACCGGGGCCTTCGGTTCATCGCCATAGCTGTTGCTGCTGCTGTTGCCGGTCAGGGGCAGGTCTTCGGACTGCTTGTGCAGACCGTAGGTGAGCAAGCCCACGCCGGTGGAATAGATCGGGTTGCGCACCACGTCGCTCAGCCCCCGAACGCTGTGCGGTACGCCCAGGCGTACCGGCATGTGGAAGATTTCTTCGGCAAGCTCGACGGCGCCTTCCATCTTGGCGGTGCCGCCCGTCAGGACGATGCCGGCCGGGACCAGGTCTTCGTAGCCACTGCGACGCAGTTCGGCCTGAATCAGCGTGAACAGCTCGTCGTAACGCGGCTCTACCACTTCGGCCAGGGCCTGGCGGGACAGCTCGCGCGGTGGGCGGTCACCCACGCTTGGCACTTTGATGGTTTCACCGGCGCCGGCCAGTTTGGCCAGGGCGCAGGCGTAGCGAATCTTGATTTCCTCGGCGTACTGCGTGGGTGTGCGCAGGGCCATGGCGATGTCGTTGGTGACCTGGTCGCCGGCAATCGGGATGACCGCGGTGTGGCGGATGGCGCCTTCGGTGAAGATGGCGATATCGGTGGTGCCACCACCGATGTCGACAATGCACACGCCCAGTTCTTTCTCGTCATCGGTCAATACCGAATAGGCCGAAGCCAGTTGCTCGAGAATGATGTCGTCGATTTCGAGGCCGCAGCGGCGCACGCATTTTTCGATGTTCTGCGCCGCATTGACCGCGCAGGTGACCACGTGCACCTTGGCCTCAAGGCGCACGCCCGACATGCCCAGTGGCTCACGCACGCCTTCCTGGTTGTCGATCACGTAGTCCTGCGGCAGGGTGTGCAGCACCCGCTGGTCAGCCGGGATGGCCACGGCCTGGGCGGCGTCAAGTACGCGCTCAAGGTCGGCCATGCTCACTTCACGGTCGCGGATGGCGACGATGCCGTGGGAGTTGAGGCTGCGGATGTGGTTGCCGGCCACGCCGACGAACGCCGAGTGGATGCGGCAGCCGGCCATCAGTTGGGCCTCTTCCACGGCGCGCTGGATCGACTGCACGGTGGACTCGATATTCACCACCACGCCCTTTTTCAGACCGCGCGATGGGTGGGTACCGATACCGACGATCTCCAGGGTGCCGTCTTCGCCGACTTCGCCGACCAGTGCCACCACCTTGGAGGTGCCAATGTCGAGCCCGACGATCATTTTGCCGCTATGCGCGTTTGCCATGGTCCTGCCTCTCTCTAATTCTTCGCAACGGCGGGTTGGGCCGTCGTCGGTGCAATCGGTTCCCGCCACCCAACGGCCAGGCCATTGGAATAACGCAGATCGATGCGGGCGATATTGGTGATCTGGTCTTTAAGCGTCTTGTCGTAAATGGCAATGAAACGGCGCATCTTCTCCACCAGATGGTCGCGCCCCAGCAACAGCTCGATGCCCGGCCCGGCGCTGCCTGCGCCAGTGGTCAGGAACCAGCTGCCCCGCTCGCGCAGCTCAAGGCGCGCGATGGAAAAGCCCATGGGGCGCAGCATCTGGCTCAATACCTGATACTGCTGCATGACTTGCTGTTGCGCCCGCTGCGGCCCGAACAGCTGCGGCAGGTGCTCGTAGTTGGCCAGCTCACGTGGGGTGAAGGCCTGGCCCTGGTTGTTGAGCAAGGCTTCATCGCCCCAGCGCGCCACCGGCAACTGTTCTTCAAGGCGCACCACCACCTCGTCCGGCCACACCCGGCGTACTTCGGCGTGGGCGATCCAGGGCATCTGCTCAAGCTCCACACGCATGGCCGTCAGGTCCACGGTGAAGAAGCTCGCCGCCACGTAAGGGGCAATCCGCTGCTGCACCGCCTGCTGGCTGATGTAGCTGAGGTCGCCCTGCACGGCGATCTTGGTGATCGGGCGGTCGGCGTACGGCATCAGGCGCACAGCCCCTTCATAAGCGCCAAAGCCTGCCGCCACCAGCAGCACCGGCCACAGCAGGCGCTTGAGGCCACCCAGGCCAGGCCTTGGCAGGCGCGCCGATACCGGCTCATCGGCCGCCAGTCGGCTGGCACCACGCGGCACCGGCTTGCTACGGCCGGGTACGGGTTGCTGCTGACGTATCATCGCGCCTTGCATGGCTGGTTAACCTCGCGTCGCAACGCTGTCGGCCAGGATCGCCAGCACCAACTGCTGGAAGTCCAGGCCGGCCGCGCGGGCCGCCATCGGTACCAGGCTATGGTCAGTCATGCCTGGTGCGGTGTTGACTTCGAGCAGCCAGAACCGGCCCTGCTCGTCCTGCATCACGTCCAGCCGGCCCCAGCCTTCGATGCCAACGGCATCACAGGCTCGCGCGGTCAGGTCGATCAGTTCTTGTTCCTTGGCACTGTCCAGCCCACACGGGATGCGGTACTGGGTGTCATTGGCGATGTACTTGGCGTCGTAGTCGTAGAACGAATGCGGGGTGCCCAGCGCGATTGGCGGCAGTACCTGGCCGCGCAACACGGCAATGGTGAACTCCGGGCCGTGAATCCATTGCTCGACCAGCACTTGCGAATCGTAATTGGCGGCGTCTTTCCAGGCGGCGATCAGCTCTTGCTCGCTGTTCACCTTGGCCATGCCGATGCTTGAACCTTCATGGGCGGGTTTGACGATCAACGGGAAGCCCAGTTCCATGCTGGCCTGAACACAATCGTGCTCGCTGGCCAATACCGCGTGACGCGGGGTCGGAATACCCAGGCTCTGCCACACCTGCTTGGTGCGCAGCTTGTCCATGGCCAGGGCCGAGGCAAGGATGCCGCTGCCGGTATAGGGAATGCCAAGGCACTCCAGCAGGCCCTGCATGCTGCCGTCTTCGCCGCCGCGACCATGCAGAATGATGAACGCGCGGTCGATTTTCTCGCGTTGCAGGCGCTCGAGCAGGTCGTCGCCGACATCGATGGCAACCACGTCGACACCGGCGCTGGTCAGCGCCTCGATCACTGCAGCACCCGATTTCAGCGACACCTCACGCTCGGCGCTCTTGCCGCCGTACAGCACGCCGACGCGGCCAAAGGCCTTGACGTCGAGGACGGAGTGAAGTTGGTCGTAGGCCTGGGTCACAGCGGCTTCTCCTGCTTGGCGCCTGCAAACAGCGGGCTTTTCATCAGTTGCGGGGCAAGGCCGCCCACGTCACCGGCGCCCTGGCAAAGCAGGATGTCGCCGGCACGCAGCAGCGGTTGCACCAACGGCGCAAGTTCGGCGCCGCGTTCGATGTAGATCGGGTCGAGCTTGCCGCGCTGGCGGATGCTGTGGCACAGCTGACGGCTGTCGGCGCCCGGGATCGGCTCTTCGCCGGCCGGGTAGACCTCCATCAGCAGCAGCACGTTGGCATCGCCGAGCACCTGCACGAAATCGTCGTACAGGTCGCGGGTGCGGCTGTAGCGGTGCGGTTGGTAGACGATCACCAGGCGCCGGCTCGGCCAGCCGCCACGCACGGCCTTGATCACTGCAGCGACTTCCGTCGGGTGGTGGCCGTAGTCGTCCACCAGCATCACGCTGCCGCCTTCGACAGGCAGCTCGCCGTACACCTGGAAACGTCGACCCACACCCTGGAAGCCCGACAGGCCCTGCACGATCGCTTCGTCGCTGATGCCTTCGTCGGTGGCGATGGCGATGGTCGCCAGCGCATTGAGCACGTTGTGGTTGCCAGGCATGTTCACCGACACCTCAAGCGGCTCGCAGTCGCGGCGCAGTACCGTGAAGTAGGTCTGCATGCCCTGCTGGCGCACGTTGATGGCGCGAATGTCGGCCTCTTCGCTAAAGCCATAGGTGACCGTCGGACGCTTGACCTGCGGCAGGATCTCGCGCACCACCGGGTCGTCCAGGCACATGACCGCCAGGCCATAGAACGGCAGGTTGTGCAGAAACTCGACGAAGGTTTTCTTCAGCTTGTTGAAGTCGCCTTCGTAGGTTGCCATGTGGTCGGCGTCGATGTTGGTAACCACGGCGACCATCGGCTGCAGGTGCAGGAAGCTGGCGTCGCTTTCATCGGCTTCGGCGATCAGGTAGCGGCTGGTGCCCAGCTGGGCATTGGTGCCCGCAGCGGTCAGGCGGCCACCGATGACGAAGGTCGGGTCCAGGCCACCTGCGGCAAACACCGAGGCCAGCAGGCTGGTGGTGGTGGTCTTGCCGTGGGTACCGGCAACCGCCACACCATGGCGATAGCGCATCAGTTCGGCGAGCATCTCGGCACGCGGCACCACTGGGATGCGGCGTTCAAGCGCAGTGGCGACTTCCGGGTTGGCCGGGTTGATCGCGCTCGACACCACCAGCACATCGGCGCTGGCCGCGTTCTCGGCGCGGTGGCCGACGAAGATTTCGGCGCCAAACGACTCCAGGCGCTCGGTAACCGGCGAGGCCTTGAGGTCGGAACCTGACACTTCATAGCCCAGGTTCAGCAGCACTTCGGCGATACCGCACATGCCCACGCCGCCGATACCGACGAAGTGGATGCGGCGGATACGGCCCATCTTGGGTTGCGGCATGGCTTTCTGGCTCTCAACCATGGGCCACCTCCAGGCAGATATCGACCACGGTGCTGGTTGCAGCAGGTTTGGCCAGGCGGCGGGCAGTGCCAGCCATGGCGTTGAGTTTCTCGGGTTGCATCAGCACCTCGTTCAGGCGTTCAGCGAGTTGCGCTGCGCCAGTTGTCGCTTGTGGCATCAGGAAGGCAGCGCCCTCGTGAGCCAGGTATTGGGCGTTGTGGGTCTGGTGGTCGTCGATGGCGTGGGGCAACGGCACCAGCATCGACGGCAAGCCAGCGGCGGCCAGTTCACTGACAGTCAGCGCACCGGCGCGGCAGACCACCAGGTCTGCCCAGCCATAGGCGTGCGCCATGTCCTTGATGAACGGCTCGACCTGCGCCTCGACACCGGCTTGCTGATAACGCTCGGCGGTAGCCGGTGCGTGATGCTTGCCAGCCTGGTGAAACACCTCGGGGCGCAGCGCTGCCGGCACTTCAGACAGGGCCTTAGGCAACAATTTGTTCAATGGTTCCGCGCCCAGGCTGCCACCCATCACCAGCAGGCGTGCACGGCGCTCGGCCAGCGGCGCGCGCTGGGCGTCCATGAACAGCTCCGGGCGGACCGGGTTGCCGGTGGTGCGCAGTTTTTCGCTGGCGGCAAACGTGGCCGGGAAGGCTTCACATACCCGGGCAGCGAACGGCAGCAGCAGGCGGTTGGTGGTGCCGGCGCGGGCGTTCTGCTCGTGGATCACCAACGGCACGCCGCACAGCCGCGCAGCCAGGCCGCCGGGGCCGGTGACGTAGCCACCAAAGCCGACCACACAGACCGGCTTGAGCTCGCGCACGATACGCCGGGCTTGCAGCACGGCCTTGACCAGCGTGAACGGCGCCTTGAGCAGCGAGAGCTTGCCCTTGCCGCGCAGGCCGGTGACCTGGATCAGGTGCAGCGCCAGCCCCGCCTGGGGCACCAGTTCGTTTTCGATGCCGCGTGGGGTGCCAAGCCAGTGCACGGTGTAGCCGCGCGCCTGGAACTCACGGGCGCAGGCCAGGGCCGGGAACACGTGGCCACCGGTACCGCCCGCCATGATCAGTACGTTCTTGCCATCAGCGGCCATGATTGGTCTCCTCGGCAAAATCGCTCTCCTTGAATTCGTGTTCTTCGCTGCCAAGGTGCGTGCGGCTTTCCCACTCGATACGCAGCAACAACCCCACGCAGGCGCAGCAAATGACCAGCGAACTGCCCCCGTAGCTGAGGAACGGCAGGGTCAGACCCTTGGTTGGCAGCAGGCCAACGTTCACCCCTATGTTGATCAGGAACTGGCCGATCCACAGGAACGCCAGGCCAAAGGCCATGTAGGCGGCAAAGAACTGCTTGGCTTTCTCGGCCCACAAGCCGATGTACAGCGCACGAATGGTGACGAACACGAACAGGCCGATGGTGAGCAGCGAGCCGACCACCCCGAGCTCTTCGGCCAGCACCGAGAACACAAAGTCGGTGTGTGCCTCGGGCAGGTAGAACTGTTTCTGCACGCTGTTGCCAAGGCCCACGCCCAGCCACTCGCCGCGACCGAAGGCAATCAGCGCCTGGGTCAACTGGTAGCCCGAGCCAAACTGATCCGACCAGGGGTCGGTGAAGGTGATCAGACGCGCCATCCGGTAAGGCTGTGCCTGTACCAGCACCACCACCGAGACCACCGCCAGCACCACCATCAGCGAGAAGCGGAACAACCCGACGCCCCCCAGGAACAGCATGGCAGCCGCCGCCCCCATCATGACCACGGTGGCGCCGAAGTCAGGCTCCATCAGCAGCAGGCCAGCCATCGGCAACAGCACGATGAACGGCTTGAAGAAGCCCATCCAGCTCTCGCGCACCTCGGTCTGACGGCGCACCAGGTAGCCGGCCAGATAGATCACCACGAACACCTTGGCGATTTCCGAAGGCTGCACGTTGAAGAAGCTAAAGCCGATCCAGCGCATCGAACCGTTCACTTCGCGGCCGATGCCGGGGATCAACACCATCACCAGCAGGCCGAAAGCGCCGATCAGCATCAGGTAGCCCATACGCTGCCAGGTGGCGATCGGCACGAACATGGTCATTACCCCGGCGCCAAGGCCGAGCACCACGTACACCAGGTGGCGGAACATGTGATACAGCGGGTTGCCGGACTGCACCGCAGCCACTTCCGAGGACGCCGAGGTGATCATCACCAGGCCCAGGCCGAGCAGCGCCAGGCAACCGGCCAGCAGCGGGAAGTCGAGGTCTACACCACGGCCGCTGATCAGCGGCGACGGGTAAGGCTTGAAGATGCCGAAAATCATGCCAGCCCCTCCGCAGCCTGGGCGAACAGGCGCCCGCGTTCTTCGAAGTTCTTGAACATGTCGAGGCTGGCGCAGGCCGGCGACAGCAACACGGCATCGCCCGGCTGGGCCAGCTCTGCGCAGCGCTGCACGGCCTCGGCCAGGGTCTGTACGCGTACCAGAGGCACGGCGCCATCGAGGGTTTCGGCCAGACGTTCGGCATCGCGCCCCAACAGCACCACAGCACGGCAGTGCTTACGCACAGGCTCACGCAGGGCAGCGAAGTCGGCACCTTTGCCATCACCACCGGCGATCAGCACCAACTGACCCGGGATATCAGCGCCCAGGCCTTCGATGGCAGCCAGGGCCGCACCCACGTTGGTGGCTTTGGAATCGTCATACCAGCCCGCGCCGTTATGCTCGCGAACCCACTGGCAACGGTGGGCCAGGCCCTTGAACTCGCGCAGGGCTTCAAGCATGGGCTCGAAAGCAAGGCCGGCAGCATGGCCCAGCGCTAGCGCCGCCAGGGCATTGCTCTGGTTGTGGGCGCCACGAATTTTCAGCTCACGCACCGGCATCAGCGCCTGGAATTCAAAGGCCAGGTATTTCTCCCCGTCGACTTCACGCAGGCCGAAGGCCTTGAAGTCAGGGGCGTTGAGGCCAAAGGTGAAGCACGGAATGCCTTCGACCGGCAGCGGCCGGCTCAGGGCGTCCTGGCGATTGACCACCACCTGCCGGGCACCCCGGAAAATCCGGTGCTTGGCCAGGTGATAAGCCGGCAGACCGCTGTAGCGGTCCATGTGGTCTTCGCTGATATTCAGTACGGTGGCCACTTCGGCGTTGAGCTGGTCGGTGGTTTCGAGCTGGAAGCTGGAAAGCTCGAGCACATACAGTTCGACGCTGTCATCGAGCAGGTCCAGCGCCGGCGTGCCGATATTGCCGCCCACGGCCACGCGCTTGCCGGCCTTGGCCGCCATGTCGCCGACCAGGGTGGTGACGGTGCTCTTGGCATTGGAGCCGCTGATGGCAACGATGGGCGCCTTGGCGTAACGGGCAAACAGGTCGATATCGCCGGACAGCTTGACGCCGCGCGCGGCAGCCTGCTGCAGAGCCGGGGTGGCCACCGCCAGGCCCGGGCTCACATACAGCTCATTGGCGCGGCAGAGGAATTCGACGTCCAGCTCACCACAGCGCACTTCCACCTGCGGGTAATCACGGCGCAGGGTATCCAGTTCCGGCGGCTGCTCGCGGGTGTCGGCGACGGCAAAGGCAATGCCCCGGCTCGCCAGGAAGCGAACCAGGGACATGCCGCTCTTGCCGAGGCCGACAACGATGCGGAATTGGTCGGAAGCGATCAGTGACACGCTCGTCTACCTCAGTTTCAGGGTGGCAAGGCCGATCAGCACCAAAATCACGGTGATGATCCAGAAGCGGACGATCACACGTGGCTCAGGCCAGCCCTTGAGTTCGAAATGGTGGTGAATCGGTGCCATGCGGAAAACCCGCTTGCCGGTGAGCTTGAACGAAGCCACCTGGATGACCACCGACAGGGTTTCCATCACGAACACCCCGCCCATGATGAACAGCACGATTTCCTGGCGCACGATGACCGCGATGGTGCCGAGCGCAGCGCCCAGCGCCAGGGCACCGACGTCGCCCATGAACACTTGCGCGGGGTAGGTGTTGAACCAGAGGAAGCCAAGCCCGGCGCCAATCAGTGCGCCGCAGAACACGATCAGCTCGCCCGAGCCCGGCACGTACGGGATCAGCAGGTATTCGGCGAACTTCACGTTACCCGACAGGTAGCAGAAGATGCCCAGCGCGCCGCCGACCATCACCGTTGGCATGATCGCCAGGCCGTCGAGGCCGTCGGTCAGGTTGACCGCGTTGCTGGAGCCGACGATGACGAAGTAGGTCAGCACCACGAAGCCTGCACCCAACGGGATGGTCAGGTCTTTGAGCATCGGCACGATCAGCGTGGTTTCGACGCTGGTCGGGGCGGTCTTGTAGAGGAAGATCGCCGCCCCCAGGCCAAACACCGACTGCCAGAAATACTTCCAGCGGCTCGGCAGGCCACGGGAGTTCTTCTCGATGACCTTGCGGTAGTCGTCTACCCAGCCGATGGCGCCGAACAGCAGGGTGACGATCAGGACCGTCCACACATAGCGGTTGGACAGGTCGGCCCACAGCAGGGTGCTGATGGCGATGGCCGAAAGAATCAGTGCGCCGCCCATGGTCGGGGTGCCCGACTTGGACAGGTGCGATTGCGGGCCGTCGTTACGCACGGCCTGACCGATCTGGCGGATCTGCAGGGTACGGATCATCCAGGGGCCAAGCCACAGCGACAGCGAGAGTGCGGTAAGCACCCCCAGGATGCCGCGCAGCGACAGGTACTGGAAGACCGCAAAGCCCTTGTGGAACTGTTGCAGATACTCAGCCAACAGCAGCAGCATTAATGTTTCTCCCCGCTGGAACCGCACAAAGCCGCCACGACGTTTTCCATCGCAGCGCTGCGCGAACCCTTGATCAAGATAGTGGTATCGCTGGCAGTTTCGGCGCAAACAGCGTCGATCAGCTCAGCCTGAGTAGTGAAGTGGCGGCCATTGGCTCCGAATGCGCTCACCGCGTGGGCCATGTTGGTACCCACTGCGTACAGCACATCGACCTTGCCACGGGCGTAATCGCCAACCTGGCGATGGCCTTCCTCGGCCCATTGCCCCAGCTCGCCGATGTCCCCGAGCACCAGAACGGTGCGCCCGGAAAAGCCGGCGAGTATATCAATAGCCGCGCACATGGACGTGGGATTTGCGTTGTAGCTGTCATCGATCACCCGCACACCGCTCGGGGCGATCTGTGCCACCGTACGGCCCTTGACCGGCTGCACCGCGCCCAGCCCTGCCGCGATACCAGCCAGGCTCAGACCAACGGCATGGGCAGCGGCAGCGGCGGCCAACGCATTGCTGACGTTATGGGTGCCGAGCAGGTTCAACTGCACCGGCACACTGCCACTTGGGCTGTGCAGGGTAAACGACGGGCAACCACGGGCGTCACGGCCAATGTCGGTGGCGTGGAAGTCGGCCTGCGGGTTGTCCAGCGCAAAGCTGACAATGCGGTGGCTGCCCGCACGCGTGCGCCAGACCTCGAAGGCCTTGTCGGCCAGGTTCAAGATGGCCGTGCCGCCCTCGCCCAGGCCTTCAAGGATTTCACCCTTGGCCTCGACGATTTTTTCCGGGCCGCCGAACTCGCCAACATGGGCGGTACCGGCGTTGTTGATGATCACTACCTGCGGCAGGGTGAGGCCGACGGTGTAGCGAATCTCGCCAATGCGCGAGGCACCCAGTTCGATCACGGCAGCGCTGTGCTCGGGAGCGATTTCGAGCAGCGTCAGCGGTGCGCCCAAGTCGTTGTTGAGGTTGCCACGGGTGGCATGTACCGGGCCACGGGTGCGCAGGATGCAGGCGAGCATCTCCTTGACCGTGGTCTTGCCGCTGGAGCCGGTGATGGCGACCACTGGCTTGTCGAAGCCTGCGCGGTTGAGTGCACCGAGTTGCCCCAGGGCGATACGGCAGTCAGCAACCAGCAACTGCGGCAAGTCGACGCCTTCGACTTCGCGCTCGACCAACGCTGCAACAGCGCCCTTGGCCTGCACATCAGCCAGGTAGTCATGGCCATCGAAACGCGGGCCAGCCAGGGCAACGAACAGCTGCCCGGCGGCCACGCTGCGGCTGTCGATACTGACGCCGGTAAAGCGCGCATCGCGGCCTACCAGGCGGGCACCCAGTGCTGTGGTCAGCTCGCTGAGCGTCAGGGGCTTAAGCATGGGGTGCGCTCCAGGCAGCAAGGGCTTTTTCGGCCTCGACCAGATCGGAGAAGTCATGGCGCTGGCCATTGATCTCCTGGTAATCCTCATGCCCTTTGCCAGCCAGGACGATCACATCGTCGGCACTGGCGCTGGCAATCAGTTGCGCGATGGCATCGCCACGGCCGGCAACGAAGGCAACCGCAGCAGGCTGGCGCAAGCCTGGGCGGATATCGTCGAAAATGCGCTGCGGGTCTTCGCTACGCGGGTTGTCATCGGTGACCATTACGCGATCAGCAAGGCGCTCGGCCACTTCGGCCATCAAGGGACGCTTGCCGCTGTCGCGGTCGCCACCACAGCCGAACAGGCACAGTAACTTGCCGTGGGCGTGCGGGCGCAGGGCTTCGAGCACCTTTTCCAGTGCGTCGGGGGTGTGGGCGTAATCGACCACCACCAACGGCTTGTCGCCACCGCCCAGGCGCTGCATACGGCCAACCGGGCCCTGCAGCTGCGGGGTGACTTTGAGAATTTCGTCCAGCGAATAGTCCAGCGCCATCAGGGTGGCGACGGCGGCCAGCATATTGCTCAGGTTGAAGCGGCCGAGCAGCTGGCTGCGCAGGGCACGCTCGCCTTGCGCGGTCACCAGGGTGGCGCACACGCCATCGTCGCTGAACTGCGCCTCACGGCAGAACAACGACGCGTCCGGGTTCTCCAGGCTGTAGCTGAGCAGGCGCGTCTCGATATGGTCGCCAATCGGGCGATGAGCAAAAGCGCTGGCCAGGCGGCGACCGAACGCGTCATCCAGGTTGACCACCTGGCACTTCAGGCTCGGCCAGGCGAACAGGCGGGCCTTGGCGGCCTCATAGGCCTCCATGCTGCCGTGGTAATCGAGGTGATCGCGCGACAGGTTGGTCATCACCGCGATGTCGAATTCCAGCGCAGCCACACGGCCCTGTTCCAGCGCGTGTGACGATACTTCCATGGCTACGGCCTTGGCGCCGGCCTTTTTCAGGTCGTTAAGCGTGGCCTGTACGGCAATCGGGTCAGGGGTGGTCAAGCGGCCACTTTGCAGTTCGCCATAAAAACCGGTGCCCAAGGTGCCGATCAAGCCGCAGCGCTGGCCGAGCACATCGAGCGCCTGGGCCACCAGCTGGGTGACGCTGGTCTTGCCGTTGGTGCCGGTTACGCCTACCAGGTTCAACTGCCGGCTGGGCTCGCCATAGAAGCGCCCGGCGATCTGCGACAGCTGGCCGATCAGGCCCTTGACCGGAATCAGTGGCACATCGGTGAGCGGCAGCACATGGGCGCCCTGCTCTTCATAGGCGACGGCAGCAGCACCACGGGACAGCGCGTCGGCAATATGCTCGCGGCCATCGACCTTGGCGCCGGGCACGGCCAGGAACAGGTCGCCCTGACGCACCTGGCGACTATCCAGCGTAAGTTCGCGGATCAGCGGGTCGCGGCTGGCATGGGCAAACAGCTTGCTCAGTGGCATCGTCATTATCCACGCCCTCCGTTGGCGGGTAGTGTGGTGGCTTGCTCGGTCGACGGCGGCGGCAGGTTGTCAGGCGGCACGTTCATCAGACGCAGGGTGCCCGACATGACCTTGCTGAACACCGGGGCCGAAACCAGGCCGCCGAAGTAGCCACCCTTGCCCGGCTCGTCGATGACCACGACGATGGCGTAGCGCGGGTCGCTCATCGGGCCGAAGCCTGCAAACAGCGAGCGGTAGGCGTTTTCGGTGTAACCCTTGGAACCGACGGTGGCTTTACGCGCGGTACCGGACTTACCGGCCACGTGATAGAACGGCACCTGCGCACGGAACACCCCGCGCGGCGCTTCGATCACCTGTTGCAGCATGCCCTGCACGGTCTCGGCGGTTTCCTTGGGGATGGCCTGGGTGGCTTCCGGCGCCTTGTCGACCTTGAGGATCGACAGCGGCACCATCTTGCCGTCGTTGGCCAGCGCGGCGTAGGCGTGTACCAGTTGCAAGGCGGTTACCGACACGCCATAGCCATACGAAAGTGTCGCGGTCTCGGCTTTGCGCCACTCGCGGTGGTTGGGCAGGTTGCCAACGCGCTCGCCCGGGAAGCCCAGGCCGGTGTATTGACCAAGGCCCACCTGAGCCATGACCCGGTAGATGGCCTCGCCGCCGATATCGAAGGCGATCTTGCTCATGCCGACGTTACTGGAGTTGATCAGGATGCCGGTCAGGTCGAGGATCGGGCCCTCGCTCTTGGACACGTCCTTGATGGTGTAGCGGCCGATCTGCAGGCTGCCCGGATACACCTCGACCTTGTCGGTCGGCTTCCAGCGGCCACTTTCAAGGGCGGCGCTCATGGAGATCGGCTTGACCGTCGAGCCTGGCTCGAACACGTCGATGATCGCCCGGTTGCGCATGGCCGCCGGGAACATGCTGCGGCGGTTGTTCGGGTTGTAGGTGGGCTGGTTGACCATGGCCAGCACTTCGCCGGTCTTGACGTCCATGATCACCAGGCTACCGGCCTTGGCGTCCTGCTCGGCAATGGCGTTGCGCAGCTCGCGGGTGGCCAGGTATTGCAGGCGCAGGTCTATCGACAACGCCAAGGTCTTTCCGGCCTTGGCGTTTTTGGTTACCTGGATGTCCTTGATCAGCCTGCCGCGCCGGTCCTTGATGACCTGCCGCTTGCCGGGCACACCGGCCAGCCACTCGTCGTAGGCCAGCTCAACCCCTTCGCGACCATGGTCGTCCAGGTCGGTAAAGCCGACCATATGGGCCGTGACATCGCCGGCGGGGTAGAAGCGGCGGAATTCTTCCAGGCCGTACACGCCAGGCACTTTCAAGTCGAGCACGTGCTGGCCCTGCTCAGGAGTCAGGCCACGAACCAGATAGATGAACTCTTTGCCAGCCTGCTGGGTAAGACGCTCGGTCAGTTGCTGGGCGTTTTGCCCCAACGCTGCGGCCAACTGCGGCCAGCGTTCCTTGGAGGCCTGCATTTCCTTGGGGTTGGCCCACAAGGTAGTCACCGGGGTACTGACCGCCAGCGGCTCGCCGTTACGGTCAGTGATCAGCCCGCGGTGCGCAGGAATCGGGATGTGGCGCAGGCTGCGGGCATCGCCTTGGCCTTTGAGGAAGTCGCGGTCGACCACCTGCAGGTCGATGATGCGCCAGCAGATGGCGCCGACCATGATTGCCAACAAGCCGACCACCACCCGGAAGCGCCAGGGGTAGAGTGCGCCTTCAAGCTTCATCATGGCGCCACCATCCGCACTTCGTCAGCGGCCGGTACGCGCATGCGCAGTTGCTCGGAGGCCAGGCTTTCGATGCGGCTGGAGGCGGTCCAGGTACTTTGCTCGAGAATCAGTCGGCCCCACTCGGCCTGGGCCTTGTCGCGCTCGTTGAGTTCGCCGTAAAGAGTGTTGAGCAGTTGGCGGTTCCAGTGGGCACTATAAGACACCGCAATGGCCGACCCGAGGACGCCAACGAACAGCAGAAGCATCAGGAAGCTTCCGCCTGGTAGAGGTTTGGCAAAAAGCCGGCTCACCGAAGCTTCTCCGCCACACGCATGACGGCGCTGCGCGCCCGCGGGTTGGCTTTAAGCTCGGCATCCGAGGCGAACTGCGCCTTGCCGATCAGTTTGATTTTTGGCTCGAACACCTTGTGCTGCACCGGCAGGTTGCGCGGCAGGTTGTCCGCCTCGCCCTTGACCAGCTTGCGCATGAACAGCTTGACGATGCGGTCTTCGAGCGAATGGAAGCTGATCACCGCCAGGCGACCGCCCACTTCGAGCGAATCCAGCGCAGCCTCAAGGCCGGCCTCAAGGTCGCCCAGCTCGTTGTTGACGTGAATACGCAGACCCTGGAACGCACGGGTAGCCGGGTTCTTGCCCTTTTCCCAGGCAGGGTTGGCAACCTTGAGCACTTCGGCAAGGTCGGCGGTGCGAGTGAACGGCTGCTTTTCGCGGCGCTCCACGACAGCGCGGGCCATGCGGCCAGAAAAGCGCTCTTCGCCGTATTGCTTGAACACACGGGCGATTTCTTCGGCCGGGGCGGTGGCGATGAACTCGGCAGCGCTGATGCCCTGGTCGGGGTTCATGCGCATGTCCAGCGGGCCGTCATTGAGGAAACTGAAGCCGCGCTCCGGGTCGTCCAGCTGCGGGGAGGACACACCCAGGTCGAGCAGCACGCCACTGACCTTGCCGTGCAGCCCCCGCTGGCGCACCTCGTCACCGAGCTCGGCAAAGCTGCGCTGCACAATGACAAAGCGGCCGTCTTCGGCCGCCAGCGCTTGCCCTGTGGCAATCGCCTGTGGGTCCTTGTCGAACCCAAGCAAGCGCCCTTGCGGCCCCAGCTTGCTGAGAATCAGCCGACTGTGGCCGCCCCGGCCGAAGGTGCCGTCCAGATAGCAACCGTCGGCGCGCAGGGCCAATGCCTCGACGGCTTCGTCGAGCAGGACGGTGATGTGGTTGAAGCCGCTATCTATGGTCACAGGATCAGGTCACGCAAATCGTCGGGCATGGCGCCCGGTTGTTGGATAGCTGCAAGATCAGCTGCCGAAACCGCGTTCCAGGCATCCTCATCCCACAACTGAAATTTGTTCAGTTGCCCCACCAGCATCGCCTTCTTGTCGAGCTTGGCGTACTCACGCAGGCGGGGCGGCACCAGGAAACGACCACTGCCGTCGAGCTCCAGGTCCACCGCGTTGCCAATCAGCAAACGCTGCAGGCGACGGTTTTCCTCACGCAACGACGGCAAGGCGCGCAACTTGGCTTCAATCTGTTCCCACTCGTCGAGCGGGTAGACACACAAGCAGGGATCGACAGCGTCAATGGTCACGATCAGCTGGCTGTTGCAACGCGAATCGAGCTCGTCACGATACCGGCTCGGCATGGCGAGACGGCCTTTTGCATCGAGGCTGACGGCGTTGGCTCCGCGAAACACGGCTGCGATTCCCCACAATATTAGCTTTTTTGTGCCAGAAAACCCACTTCATCCCACTTTCTGCCACTTGCGCACACTATAGGAATCCGCCCGGTACACCGTCAAGGTACGTTCATAAGGAAAACCCTTACAGGACGGCGATTTAGCGCAACAAAGGAAGGTGGAACAACTATCACAAAGGAAAAATGGCGGAAAAAACCAAGCGCACTCAGATGGATAGAGTGTGAAGTTAAAGTGATTTGTTAAGAGTAAGATTTTTTCGGTATTACGAGGGCCGTCTGCTGCCGATTCGAGCAGAGGAAAAAGAGGTGGAGAGTCGATCTGTAAGCCGGGTTTTGTCGAGGACAGTCATTCCTCTACGACGGCCATCACTGGACGCCTCTAGCAACCTACCCGGTTCCGACGCGGGCCACGCCTAATGGAACCCTATTTGGTCTTGCTCCGAGTGGGGTTTACCTAGCCACGAACTGTTGCCAGACGTGCGGTGCGCTCTTACCGCACCTTTTCACCCTTACCGGCACCGAAGTGCTTAGGCGGTTATTTTCTGTGGCACTTTCCGTAGGCTCGCGCCCCCCAGGCGTTACCTGGCACTCTGCCCTGCGGAGCCCGGACTTTCCTCCCCCATCTTTTGCGGAACAAAAGACGGCAGCGACTGTCCGATCGACTCTCCGCCGCCAAGGTTACCGACAGCCGCGCCGAAGAACAAGCGATGCGTCAAAAACCTCGCTCCCGCATTACTCGGGCTTCTGTTTATCCAAGGCCAGCTGGTACAGCAGGTTTTTGCGCACACCGGTAATCTCTGCCGCCAAGGCCGCAGCACGCTTGAGCGGCAACTCGGCCAACAGCAGGTCGAGCACGCGCTGCGCCTCGACACTGACCGCCTGCTCACCTTCTGGCGCCGTCCACCCTGCCACCAACACCACGCATTCGCCGCGCTGCTGATTGCTGTCGCCCTGCACGAACGCGCGCAGCTCGGCCAAAGGCAAACCTTTCAGGGTCTCGAAGGTTTTGGTGATTTCACGGGCCAGCAGCGCCGGGCGATCACCGCCAAACACCGCCTCCATGTCTTCAAGGCACTCAAGGATGCGATGCGGCGCTTCGTAGAAAATCAGCGTGCGCGGCTCCTCGCGTACTTGCGCAAGGCGCGCTTTGCGCCCGGCAGTCTTGGCGGGCAGGAAGCCTTCGAAAATGAACCGGTCCGACGGCAGCCCCGCCGCCGACAGCGCCGCGATAAGGGCGCAGGCACCAGGCACAGGCACCACCGGTACGCCCGCGGCGCGCGCCTGGCGAACCAGGTGATAGCCCGGATCGGAAATCAGTGGCGTACCGGCATCGGACACCAACGCCACATCATCCCCGGCCAGCAGGCGGGTAATGAAACGCCCGCCTTCGTCGCGCTCGTTGTGCTCATGGCAGGCCGCCAGCGGCGTATCGATACCGAAATGCTGCAGCAGGCGCACCGAGTGACGGGTGTCTTCGGCGGCGATCAGGCTGACATCGGCCAGCACCTTGAGCGCCCTGGCACTCATGTCGTCGAGGTTGCCGATGGGCGTGGCCACGACATACAACTTGCCCGTTTTCGAAACCCCTGCAACATCAGTCACTGCGCGCACCTGCATTCACGATCAAAGGCGGCCATTGTAGCCCGAGCGCCGGCAACAGGGCGCAAAGAAGTTCGCCGGCAGGCACGCCGTTGCCGCCTATAGTGAAGGTTCGTCGTCGGCAAGATCGCCTCGGGGCCGGCGCTTCGGTACAATCGCCGGCCAACTTGATCGAGTAACAGGACTTTTACATGATCGCTTGTCTGCGGCTGCTCTCAGCCCTCTGCCTCGCTGCCCTGCTGGCAGCCTGCGTCAGCTCGCCCTCATCCAGCCTGGGCGAGCTGCCACGCACCCCGGACGCCAGCATCGAGCAACTGCTCGACAAGGCAGCCTCCAGCAAGTCCGCCGAGGACGCAGCACTGCTGCGCCTGAGCGCCGCCGACCTGGCCTACAAGCAAAAGGACTTCCCGCGTTCGGCGCGCATCCTCGAGCAGGTCCCGCTGGACTCGCTCAAGCCGGGCCAACAGGTCTTTGCCAGCACCTTGGCAGCCGAGCTTGCCATGAGCCGCAACCAGCCCAAGGCTGCGCTGACCGCCCTCGCCCACCCAAGCCTGCAGCGCACTGGCGAACTGCCGGCCGAGCAGCAGGTGCGCACCTACAGCGTGCACGCCGCCGCCCTCGAAGCCGACGGTCAGGCCCTGGCCGCCGCCGAGCAACGGGTACTGCTCGCCCCACTGCTCAGCGGTGATGCCGCCAAGGCCAACAACGACGCCATCTGGGCACTGGTGGCCGCACTGCCGGCCGAGCAACTGCAGCAGCCTACCAGCAATGCCACCCTTGGCGGCTGGACCAGCCTGGCCTTCGCCGTGAAAAGCGCCGGCACCCTGGAACAGCAACAGGCCGCCATCGACACCTGGAGCAAGCAGAACGCCGGCCACCCAGCTGCCGCACAGCTGCCAAGCGCACTGGTGAAGCTCAAGGAGCTGGCCAGCCAGCCGCTGACCAAGATCGCCCTGCTGCTGCCTCAAGAAGGCCCGCTGGCCGGTGTTGCCCGCGCGCTGCGTGACGGTTTCATGGCCGCACACCTGCAGGCGCAGAAAGACGGCCAGAACCCTCCAGCCGTGCAGGTGTTCGACAGCTCCCGCATCAGCTCGCTCGACGACTTCTACCGCCAGGCCCAGGCCGCAGGCGTGCAGCTGGTTATCGGCCCGCTGGAAAAGCCACTGGTGAAAAAGCTCGCCGCCTACCCGCAACTGCCTATTACCACCCTGGCGCTGAACTACGCCGACGCCGGGCAAAAAGCGCCGCCGCAGCTGTTCCAGTTTGGCCTGGCTGCCGAAGATGAAGCCCGCGAAGTGGCTCGCCGCGCCCGCGCCGACGGCATGGTCCGCGCCGTGGCACTGGTGCCAAGCGGCGAATGGGGCGACCGTGTTCTGGCGGCCTTCCGCCAGGACTGGCAGGCCAATGGCGGCACCCTGCTCGCCGCCGAGCGCATTGCCCCGCCGGTCGGCCTTGCCCAGCAGATCGCCAACCTGTTCCAACTGCGCCAGAGCGAAGGCCGGGCCAAGAGCCTGCAAAGTGCAGTGGGTGGCAACGTCGCCGCACAGCCATCGCGCCGCCAGGACATCGACTTCATCTTCCTCGCCTCGACCCCACAGCAGGCCCAGCAGATCAAGCCGACCCTGAACTTCCAGTACGCAGGCGACGTACCGGTTTACGCCACCTCCAACCTGTATAGCGCCAGTGGTGACGTCAACCAGTACAACGACATGAACGGCATCCGCTTCTGCGAAACCCCGTGGCTGCTAGACAACAGCAACAGCCTGCGCAAGCAGGTGGTGCAGCAGTGGCCGCAGGCTGCCGGCAGCCTTGGTCGCCTGTACGCCATGGGCGTCGATGCCTACAGCCTGGCGCCACGCCTGGGCCAGCTCAAGGCCCTGCCAGACAACCGCGTCGAAGGCCTGTCGGGCAGCCTGACGGTCAACCCCAACCAGCGTATCGAGCGCCAACTGCCATGGGCCGAGTTCTCTGGCGGCCAGGTCAAGCGCCTGCCAGATACCCCGCGCTGATGCCACCCGCATCGCCCACCCAAGCGGGCAATGCAGCCGAAGGCCAAGCCTTGGAGTACCTCCAGGCGCAGGGTCTGCGGCTGCTGGCACGCAACTGGCGATGCAAGGGCGGCGAGCTTGATCTGGTCATGCTCGATGCCGATACAGTAGTATTCGCCGAGGTCCGCTACCGGCTACATGCGGCCTTCGGCGGCGCCCTCGGCAGTATCGATGGGCGCAAGCAGAAACGGCTGGCCCTGGCTGCGACTCTTTTTCTGCAACAGACGCCCGAATGGGCCGCCCACCCCTGCCGCTTCGACGTTGTCGCCCTGCAGGGCCAAGGGCACGCTGGGCAACCGCTTCTTTGGCTTAAAAACGCCTTCGAGTGCTGAACCCTCACCGAATTTTTTGCTCTATGTTTCGCGGGCTAGTCACTGTTGCGCGTAGCGCCAGCCACCGCCCCTCTTAAGGTCACACCAGATGGACATGCAATCCCGAATTCGCCGGCTGTTTCAGGCCAGCATCGACACCAAGCAACAGGCAATGGACATCCTGGCACCTCACATCGAGCAGGCCAGCCTGGTCATGGTCAACGCCCTGCTCAGCGACGGCAAGATGCTCGCCTGTGGCAACGGCGGCTCGGCGGGCGATGCCCAGCACTTTTCCTCGGAGCTGCTCAACCGCTTCGAGCGCGAACGCCCGAGCCTGCCGGCCATTGCCTTGACCACCGACAGCTCCACGATCACCTCGATCGCCAACGACTACAGCTACAACGAAGTTTTCTCCAAGCAGATCCGTGCACTGGGCCAGCCCGGCGACGTACTGCTGGCGATCTCCACCAGCGGCAATTCGGCCAACATCATTCAAGCGATCCAGGCCGCACATGACCGCGAAATGATTGTCGTAGCATTGACCGGGCGTGACGGTGGCGGCATGGCATCACTGCTGCTGCCAGAAGACGTCGAGATTCGCGTGCCATCCACGGTCACTGCACGCATCCAGGAAGTCCACCTGCTGGCGATCCACTGTCTGTGCGACCTGATCGACAGCCAACTGTTCGGGAGTGAAGAATGATCCCCAAGCGCCTCGGCCTGATAGCCGTCACTCTGTGCCTCAGCATCTCCGGCTGCAGTTCGGTATTGACCTCTGCCCGCGACTCCCCAATCGAGGATGACCGCGGCACGCGCACCATCGGCAGCAAGATCGACGACTCGCTGATCGAGACCAAGGCAGCGGTCAACATTTCCAAGGCCAACCCCGACCTGGACAAGGGCTCGCACATTGTCGTGAGCAGCTACAACGGCGTGGTACTGCTGGCCGGGCAAACCCCGCGCGCCGAGCTTAAATCGCTCGCCGAGCAGACCGCCAGCCAGGTGCAGCGGGTCAAGAAGGTGCACAACGAACTGCAGGTCATGCAGCCTTCGTCCATTCTGGCGCGCAACAACGACGCCTGGCTGACCACCAAGATCAAGACCCAGATGCTGGCCGACGCCAACGTCCCGGGTTCGCGGGTCAAGGTGATCACCGAGAACGGCATCGTCTACCTGCTGGGCCTGGTAACCCAACAAGAAGGCAACGCTGCCACCAGCGTGGTGCAGAGCGTCTCTGGCGTGCAGAAAATCGTTCGTCTGTTCGAGTACATCGACTGACTGACCAGCCAGCGCCAGATACAAAAAAGGCGATCCGCAGGGATCGCCTTTTTTATTACTTCACCACTTTCAGGCTTGGACGCCCACTTGGGCGCGGCGGCTGGCCGCCCTCCGGCGGGCCGTCGTCATCAGGCTCGATGCTGTCATCGAGCAGCTCTTCTTCAGACTCGAACCCGGGCTCCAGCTCAAAGACCATGCCCTGGCCATTTTCCCGGGCATAGACCCCAAGAATGGCCGCGGTAGGTACGAACAGCGTGTGCGAGACCCCACCAAAACGGCCATCGAAACTGACCGCATCGTTGTCCATGTGCAGGTTGCGCACGGCGCTGGGGGAAACGTTCAGAACGATTTGGCCATCACTGGCAAAACCGGCAGGCACGCGTACGTCAGGGTATTCAGCGTTGACCAGCATGTGCGGCGTGCAATCGTTGTCGACGATCCACTCGTACAGTGCTCGAACCAGATAAGGGCGACTGGACTTCATTAATAGATCCTCTTAAACCTTGCGCATTTCACGTTCAACAGCAGACAGGCTCGCCTGGAAGGGCTCGCGGGCGAACTGCCGCTCCATGTAATCCAGCAGCGGCTTGGCTTGCCGCGGCAATTCGATACCCATGACCGGCAAACGCCAGAGTATGGGCAGTAGACAGCAATCGACCAGGCTTTGCTCATCGCTCATGAAGCAGGACATTTCGGCAAATAGCGGCGCCACGCCGGTGAGGCTCTCGCGCAGCTCCTTGCGTGCCTTGGCCCGCGCAGCCTCAGGACTGCGCGTATCGAGCAGCGTATCGGCGAGCACACACCAGTCGCGCTGAATGCGGTGCATCAGCAGGCGGCTGTTACCGCGCCCAACCGGGTATACCGGCATCAGCGGCGGATGCGGGTAACGCTCATCGAGGTACTCCATGACCACACTCGACTCATACAACGCCAGGTCACGATCGACCAGCGTCGGCACGCTGCCGTAAGGGTTGACCTCTGCCAGCTTGGGCGGCACGCGACTGGCATCGACATCGATGATCTGCACCGCCACGCCCTTTTCGGCGAGCACCAGGCGCACCCGGTGGCAGTAATGATCAGCGGGGTCGGAATAGCAGGCTAACCTGTTGGTTACGCCCATGTAGCGCCTCCTCGTGCGGGATGCTTCAGAACTCTAAATGAAAACGCGCCCGGGGTGACCTGACAAAGTTGTCAGGCCACCGCGGGCGCGTTCAACTACCAGAAATTACTGCGTGATCAGTGCACGTCCTTCCAGTATTCGCGCTTGAGCAAGTAGGCGAACACGAAGAAGAAAGCCAGGTACAGCAACACGTAGGTACCGATGCGCTGGCTCTCCAGTTTGACCGGGTTGGCCGAATAGGCCAGGAAGGTCACCAGGTTCTTGACCTTCTCGTCGAACTGCTCGGTGGTCAGGGTACCGGATTTCTCCTCCACGGTCAGCTGGTCGCAGGCTTCATGGGTCAACGGGCTACCGGTCAGCGGGTCGTATTGCTTCTTGCCATCGGCCACGGTCTGTATCTGTTTGCAGCCAATCACCTGATTACCCTGCAGCCCCACCAGCACGTTAGGCATGCCCACGTTCGGGAACACCTTGTTGTTGACCCCGTACGGGCGCGACTTGTCTTCGTAGAAGCTGCGCAGGTAGCTGTACAGCCAGTCGTTGCCGCGCACACGGGCGACCAGGGTCAGGTCAGGCGGCGCCGCCCCGAACCAGGTCTTGGCGTCGTTGGGCTGCATGCCGATCTTCATGTGGTCGCCGATCTTGGCGCCGGTGAACACCAGGTTTTCCAGCATCACTTCGTGGGGGATACCCAGGTCATCGGCAACCCGCTCATAGCGCTGGAACTTGGCGCTATGGCAACCCATGCAATAGTTGGCGAAGGTCCGCGCACCATCTTGCAGGGCGGCTTTGTCAGTCAGGTCGACGTCGACCTTGTCCAGCTCCAGGCCATGCTCGGCAGCGAAGGAAAAGGCGGGCATCAATGCCAGCACACATACTGCAATCAACTTTTTCATCAGCCAGTCACCCTTTCCGGAACCGGTTTGGTCTTCTCAAGCCTTGTGTAGAACGGCATCAGCAGGAAGTAGGCGAAGTACAGCACCGTGCACACCTGCGACAGCAAGGTCCGCCCCGGGGTTGGCGCCAGTACGCCGAGCACACCGAGAATGACGAAGGACACGCAGAACACCAGCAGCCACACTTTGCTCAACCACCCCTTGTAGCGCATCGAGCGCACCGGGCTGCGGTCCAGCCAAGGCAGGACGAACAGCACGGCAATCGCAGCGCCCATGGCAATGACGCCGAACAGCTTGTCAGGCACCGCGCGCAAGATCGCGTAGAACGGGGTGAAGTACCACACCGGGGCAATATGCTCGGGCGTCTTGAAGGCGTTGGCCTGTTCGAAGTTCGGTTTTTCCAGGAAGTAACCGCCCATTTCCGGGAAGAAGAACACCACCGCACAGAACACGAAGAGGAACACCACCACACCGACGATATCTTTCACGGTGTAGTACGGGTGGAACGGAATGCCATCCAGCGGAATACCGTTTTCGTCCTTGTGCTTCTTGATGTCCACGCCGTCCGGGTTGTTCGAGCCGACTTCGTGCAGTGCCAGGATGTGCAGCACCACCAGGCCAAGAATCACGATGGGCAGTGCCACCACGTGCAAGGCAAAGAAGCGGTTCAGGGTAATCCCCGAAATCAGGTAGTCACCACGGATCCACTGGGTGAGGTCGTTGCCGATCACCGGGATGGCACCGAACAGCGAAATGATTACCTGAGCCCCCCAGTACGACATCTGGCCCCACGGCAGCAGGTAGCCCATGAAGGCTTCGGCCATCAGCGCCAGGTAGATCAGCATGCCGAACAGCCAGACCAGCTCGCGCGGCTTCTGGTACGAGCCGTACAGCAGGCCGCGGAACATGTGCAGGTACACCACGATGAAGAACGCCGAAGCGCCGGTGGAGTGCAGGTAGCGCAGGATCCAGCCGTATTCGACGTCGCGCATGATGTACTCGACCGAGGCAAACGCCTCTTCGGCCGAGGGGGTGAAACTCATGGTCAGCCACACACCGGTGACGATCTGGTTGACCAGCACCAGCAGCGCCAACGAGCCGAAGAAATACAGGAAGTTGAAGTTCTTGGGCGCGTAATACTTGCTCAGATGGTCTTCCCACATTTTTGTGGCGGGGAAGCGCGCATCGATCCATTCCATGAACTTGCTCATCATGCCTTCTCCTGGTCGACGCCAATGACGACGATTTCGTCGGACTCGTACGAGTGCGGTGGCACTGGCAGATTCAAGGGCGCTGGCTGGGACTTGTAGACGCGGCCGGCCAGGTCATAGTGCGAACCGTGGCAAGGGCAGAAGTAGCCACCCACCCACTTCGGCCCCAGGTCCACTGGCGCGACTTCAGGGCGGAAGGTCGGCGAGCAGCCCAGGTGGGTGCACAGGCCAACCAGAATGAGGATCTGCGGCTTGATCGAGCGCACCTCAGGGTCGACATAGGCAGGCTGCTCGGACGCCTTGGATTGCGGGTCGGAAAGATCTCCTTCGATCTTTTTCAGATTGGCGAGGATCTCATCCGTTCGCCGCACGATAAATACAGGTTGGCCGCGCCATTCGGCGACCATCTGCTGCCCTGGCTCGACCTTGGCGATATTGACCTTCACCGGTGCGCCGGCAGCTTTCGCCTTGGCACTGGGAAACCATGACCCCACGAACGGTACCGCTGCCCCCACTGCCCCCGCCGCCCCGACCACGGATGTCGCGGCTACGAGGAAGCGGCGCCGGCCTGCGTTGACGCCGTCATTGCTCATTCAGTCCTCTCCCATCAGCTTGCTTGGCCTGTTGAAACAGGCATCTACTTAGGTATATCGGTGGCACTAAAATTTGGTCGCAATGGTAAGGAACAAATCCACACAGTGACAAGGTGATTACCCCCCTGAAGGGCTACAACCTGCGCATTGCTTGATCTGCGTCTATGCGACACACGGCCACGGATTGCTGACAAGGTTAGTTCAAGACATAAAAAAAGCCCGGTTCCAAGGAACCGGGCTTTTTTCGGACTGCCGAAGCGAATTAACGCTTGGAGTACTGAGGACGCTTACGCGCTTTACGCAGACCCACTTTCTTACGCTCGACTTCACGAGCGTCGCGGGTTACGAAGCCAGCACGACGCAGAGCGCCACGCAGGGTTTCGTCGTATTCCATCAGAGCGCGGGTGATACCGTGACGGATCGCACCGGCTTGACCGCTGACACCACCACCAGCAACGGTGATGTAGATGTCGAACTTCTCGACGGTTTCGGTCAGTTCCAGCGGCTGGCGAACTACCATGCGCGCTGTTTCACGACCGAAGAACACGTCCAGAGAACGGTTGTTGATGGAGATGTTACCGGTGCCCGGACGCAGGAAGACGCGAGCGGTTGCGGTCTTGCGACGGCCAGTGCCGTAATTTTGAGTCGCCGACATAATGAACTATCCCGTTAGATCTTCAGTTCTTGAGGCTGCTGAGCAGTGTGTGGGTGAGCAGCACCCGCGTACACTTTCAGCTTGCGGTACATGTCGCGACCCAGCGGGTTCTTAGGCAGCATGCCCTTGACCGCGGTTTCGATGACACGCTCAGGGGCCTTGGCGATCAACTTCTCGAAGTTGATTTCCTTGATGCCGCCCGGGAAGCCGGAGTGGGAGTAGTACATCTTGTCGGTGGTCTTGGCGCCAGTTACACGGATTTGCTCGGCGTTGATGACGACGATGTAGTCGCCGGTGTCAACGTGAGGGGTGTATTCTGGTTTGTGTTTGCCACGCAGGCGGCTAGCGATTTCGGTAGCCAGACGACCCAGGGTCTGACCAGCGGCGTCGACTACGAACCACTCGCGCTTTACTGTTTCCGGTTTAGCAGTAAAAGTTTTCATTCTCTAAAGCCTCAGAGGCCGCCCAGCGAAAAATAGACGGCGAATCTTACTGGATAGTGCACAGCTTGCCAAGGGCAAGCGCGCAGCCGAACACAGACGCTTTTGGGGGCTCGGGTCGGGCACGCCAATGTTCGACAAAGGTTCTTCCGCCGTGATGGTGCATCACTTCCGCCACGCGAAGAGCTGGGCAATTATCCAGATTGCACAAGAAATATCAACCTGCTTTTATGGGCATCTTTGCCAAGGAGTGTGTTCCCGATGCAATACCGCAAGCTCGGCCGTACCGATCTATACGTAAGCGAACTATGCCTGGGGACCATGACCTGGGGCGAACAGAACACCCAGGCGCAGGCCTTCGAGCAGATTGCCCTGGCCAAGGCCCACGGCATCAATTTCATCGACACCGCCGAAATGTACCCGGTACCACCCCGCCCGGAAACCTATGCCGCCACCGAGCGCATCATCGGCAACTGGTTCCGCGAGCATGGGGATCGCGACCAGTGGGTCCTTGCCAGCAAGGTGGCGGGGCCTGGTAATGGCATCAGCCACATCCGTGATGGCCAGCTCAAGCACAACCGCCAGCACATCGTTGCGGCCCTGGACGAAAGCCTCAAGCGCCTGCAAACCGACCGTATCGACCTGTACCAGCTGCACTGGCCGGAGCGCAGCACCAACTTCTTCGGCAAACTTGGCTACCAGCACCTGCCCCATGACCTGTTCACGCCGCTTGAAGAAACCCTTGAGGTGCTCGACGAGCAGGTCCGCGCCGGCAAGATCCGCCATATCGGCCTGTCCAACGAAACCCCGTGGGGCACCATGAAGTTTTTGCAACTGGCCGAAAGCCGCGGCTGGCCACGGGCAGTGTCGATCCAGAACCCCTACAACCTGCTCAACCGCAGCTTTGAAGTGGGCCTGGCAGAGGTCGCCATTCGCGAACAATGCGGCCTGCTGGCGTATTCGCCGCTGGCGTTCGGCATGCTGTCTGGCAAGTACGAAAGTGGTGCACGCCCGGAAAACGCCCGGCTGACGCTCTTCAGCCGCTTTGCCCGCTACTCCAACCCGCAGACCGTGGCAGCGTGCAGCCGCTACGTGCAGCTCGCTCGGGAGCACGGGCTTGACCCCGCGCAAATGGCCCTGGCGTTCGTTACCCGCCAGCCCTTCGTAACCAGCAACATCATTGGCGCGACGTCACTTGAGCAGTTGCAGAGCAACATCGACAGCCAGGGCCTGAACCTGAGCGACGAGCTGCTGGCAGCCATCGAGGCGATTCACCAGGGGCAGCCGAACCCGGCGCCATGACTGCACTGCCCGCCCCCACAGGACAAACGCTAACTAACTGATTTGCATAGAAACGTGGGAGCGGGCTTGCTCGGAATGCCGAACCACCGCGATGGGCCGCAAAGCGGCCCTGTCAGCCCGTGCAGGCCAGCTTTTTCTCGCCACTTGCAGCTGGAAGCTTGCAGCTCACCGCAAAACATAAGACGATCCAGCCGGTGATTGACCACTCTACCCTATAAGAACAATGACAATGATGTTTAACCAACCCCCCGCGTCGCTGCGGCGCGTCTGCATCCTGGCCATTGATAACGTGTTCGCTTCGACACTGATGCAGGCCAAGGACTTCTTCCATCTGGCCAGCCTGCGCTACAGCAAACAGCTGGGCCTGGGCCTGCAACCGATGTTCGAAATCGCCTTGGTGAGCCCCGACGGCCTGCCTGTGGACAGTTTCAGCAATGTGCAGTTGCCGGTCGACAGCAGCCTGAACGACGCCGACGTGATCATCCTCCCGGCATTCTGGGATGACTTTGACGCCATGCTGCAACGCTACCCGCAGGTTCTCCCCTGGCTGCGCGAGCAACACGCCCGTGGCGCGGTATTGTGCGCCGAGGCAAGCGGTGTGTTCTGGCTGGCCGAATCGGGCCTGCTCGATGGCAAGGAGGCGACCACCTACTGGCGGTTCTTTGCAAATTTCGAGGAGCGCTTCCCCAAGGTGCGGCTGAACCAGGACAAGCACCTGACCGATGCCGACAACCTGTACTGCGCAGGTGGCACCACCTCGGCATGCGACTTGTACATCTACCTGATCGAGCGGTTCTGCGGCGCCAACGTGGCCCGCGCCGTGGCCCGCGACATCCTCTACGAAGTGCAACGCAACTACACCCCGGGGCGCATGGGCTTTGGCGGGCAAAAGCTGCACCAGGACCTGATCATCCTGCAGATCCAGCACTGGCTCGAAGAGCACTTTGCCGACAAGTTCCGTTTCGAGGATGTGGCGCGCAACCACGGCATGAGCATCCGCAACTTCATGCGCCGCTTCCAGACTGCCACTGGCGACAAGCCCCTGCACTACCTGCAACGCCTGCGCATAGAAACGGCCAAAGGGCTGCTGTCGAGCAGCCGCAAGAGCATCAAGACCATCAGTTACGAGGTGGGTTACGACGATGCCAGTTTCTTTGCCCGGCTGTTCCGCCAGCACACTGAACTATCGCCCAACCAGTACCGCCAGCAGTTCATGCAGGAGGCCTGAAAGCTGCCCTGACGGGCAGCTGCAAGCTAGGGTTTGTGCGCCCGCGAGAGGAACTCGTGGGACTGCATCTCGAGCAAACGGCTGAGCGTGCGCTGGAACTCGAAGCTCAGGCGACCACCGGTGTAGAGGTCCTTGAGCTCGACTTCGGCCGAGATGATCAACTTGACGTTACGGTCGTAGAACTCATCGACCATGTTGATGAACCGGCGAGCGATATCGTCGGTGGCAACACCCATCTGCTCGACATTGCTCAGCAACACTGCATGGAAAATCTTGCCCAGCTCGATGTAGTCGTTCTGGCTGCGCGGCCCGTCGCACAAGGCACGGAAGTCGAACCAGGCAACGTCGTCGCAGGTGCGCAGGGCCGTGATGGCACGGTTCTCGATCATCAGCACGTCGTTTTCGACGGCTTCGGTGCACTCCGGCGTCAGCGCCTTGAAGCTTGCACGCAGGCTTTCGTGGGCCGCGTCGTCGAGCGGGTAATGGTACAGCTCGGCTTGCTCCAGGTGGCGCAGGCGGTAATCCACACCACTGTCGACGTTCACCACGTCGGTGTACTGCTTGATCATGGCGATGGCCGGCAGGAAGCGCGCACGTTGCAGGCCGTCCTTGTACAGGCCGTCTGGCACGATGTTGGAGGTAGCCACCAGCGAGACGCCGTTCTTGAACAGCTCTTCCATCAAGGTGCCGAGGATCATGGCATCGGTGATGTCCGAAACGAAGAACTCGTCGAAGCAGATAACCCGCGCCTCGTCACTGAAACGCTTGGCGATCAGGGTCAGCGGGTTTTTCTCGCCCTTGAGGGTTTTCATTTCCTCGTGCACGCGCTTCATGAAGCGGTGGAAGTGCGTGCGCATTTTCTGCTTGAACGGCAGCGCTTCATAGAAGGTGTCGACCAGGTATGTCTTGCCTCGCCCTACCCCGCCCCAGAAATACAGGCCTTTGACCGGGGTCTGCTCCTTCTTGCCGAACAACTTGCCGAACATGCCCGGCTTGTTGTTCTGGGCCTGGACCAGGTCGTCGTACAGGCGCTGCAGGTGACGCACCGCAGTTTCCTGCGCCGCGTCATGGAAGAAGTCGGGACGTTTCAGATCTGCTTGATAGCGTTCTAAGGGAGTCATAATTCGTTAGCGAGGCAACAAAAAACGGGCCGTCACTGTAACGAGCGGCCCGCCTGATAGCAATGATACATGCGGCCAATGCGCGCAGGCTTTACATAGCGTTGGCGATTCCAGGGTTCTGCGCAAGCCTGTGCAGGCCTCATCGCAGGCTGTCGCCAGCTCCCACAGAGACCGCGCACAGTCGCGATATTGTGGCCTGCCGCAGACTCGTGTGGGAGCTGGCGACAGCCTGCGATGAGGCCAGCACAGGCTTGCACAGAGCTCAGGTTGCCATGCCCTGTGCGCACGATTGCTGCAGAGGCTATCAGTCCTGAGCCGGCTGCAGCGCGTCGCGCAGGCTTTGCACCGCCGCATCACGGGCTTGTGCATCGTCAAACTGCGGCCCCTCGGCAACCTGCTCGCCGCCCAGCCACAGGCTGAAGCCCAGGCCCTCGACGCGCACATCGGCCTCGCCACCCTGCTGCAGTTGCTTGCTGACAGCACCTGCGCTCTTGCCGTCGGCAAAACTGCGCGACAGCAGCAATTGCTCGCCATCAGCGGCCAGCAGGCGGAAGCGGAAGCTGCCGTCCTCATCACGGAAGCTGACAAAACGCGCGCTCTTGGCGGCCTTTTTCTTAACTTCAGTGCCCGCTTGCACACTGGCGCGGAACGAACGCAGGCCCACGGCCTCGCGCAGTTGCGCAAGGAACGGCGTCGCGCTTTTGCGCGCCTTGGCAGCGCCCGCCAGCAGGATGTCTTCGAGGTCGGAGGGGCGTGAAATCAGCTGGTGGTAGTGATCGCGTTTTTCGGCCAACTGGCCGTCGAGCAGCTGGAACAGGCGCTGCTTGGCCTCACCCCAACCCAGGCCCTGGAGCAACTGCTCACGGAACTCGGCGCATTGCTCAGGCGTCGAGAACGCCTGGAACAGGGTGAACAGGTGCGAGGCGTCCGGGTCTTTCGGCTCACCGGGGGCGCGGGAGTCGGTGACGATGCGCGAGATGGCGTCTTTCATGTCCTTGGCGCTGGTGAACAACGGGATGGTGTTGTCGTAGCTCTTGGACATCTTGCGCCCGTCCAGGCCCGGCAAGGTCGCCACGCTTTCCTCGATCACCGCCTCAGGCATGGCAAAGAACTCCTTGCCCTGGCCGAACAGGTGGTTGAAGCGCTGGCCGATGTCGCGGGCCATTTCGACGTGCTGGATCTGGTCACGCCCCACCGGCACCTTGTGCGCGTTGAACATGAGAATGTCGGCGGCCATCAGCACCGGGTAGCTGAACAGGCCCATGGTCACGCCGGCGTCCGGGTCTTCACCGGCTTCGACGTTTTTATCGACCGATGCCTTGTAGGCGTGGGCGCGGTTGAGCAGCCCTTTACCGGCAACGCAGGTCAGCAGCCAGGTCAGCTCGGGGATTTCCGGGATGTCGGACTGGCGATAGAAGGTGACCTTGGCCGGGTCCAGGCCGCCGGCCAGCCAGGTGGCGGCGATTTCCAGGCGCGAGCGCTGGATGCGCAGCGGGTCATCGCACTTGATCAGCGCGTGGTAGTCGGCCAGAAAGTAGAACGAATCGGCACCGGGCTGCTGGCTGGCGAGGATCGCCGGGCGGATGGCACCGGCGTAGTTGCCCAGGTGCGGGGTGCCGGTGGTGGTAATACCGGTGAGAATGCGCGTGGTCATGGGTGTTCGCTTATTCAGGCTTGGCTCAGTTCGAAAGGCGCGGCAGCAGCAGATCCTTCAGATCGGTCAGCTTGCCATGGAAGAAGTGTCCGCATTCTGCCACTTTCAGCAGCTCATGGGGGCGCGTCAGGGTGTCGGACCATTCGTAAACCAGCTGCGGATCGACCACCTCGTCGGTCTCCGGCTGCACCACGGTCAGCGCCACGCGCTCTGGCAGCGGGAACTGTTCGCTCAGGCGCATCACCGCCGGGGCGATCATGAACAGCTGCTGCAAGCTGACGCCGTCGGCCTCCAGGCGCCCGGCCAGGCTCGCGGCCACGAAACCGCCGAAGGAGAAGCCCATCAGAACCAGAGCTAGCGCCGGGTGCCTGGCTCGCAGCCATGCGGCGGCGGCCTCGGCGTCAGCCACTTCACCGGCGCCCATGTCATGGCTGCCGGCGCTCTGGCCGACGCCGCGATAGTTGAAACGCAGGGTCACGTAGCCGGCATCGCGGGCGGTGCGCTGCAGCGTCGAGACCACCTTGTTGAGCATGGTGCCGCCCTGGACCGGGTTGGGATGGCAGATCAGCACCGCGCCACGGGCATCGGCAACATCCAGGTACAAGGCTTCCAGCGGGCCGCTCGGGCCATCGATGAACAAGGGGGTTTCGCGGATAAGCAAGGCACTACTCCGTGACCTCGGGGAGGGTCGACTCGTCTAGCTGATGAATTCTGTTCTGATTTGCGATCGCTCGCGGTATACAGCGCAGGTTTGAGCCGTTAACGTAAAGCAAAGCCGTTTATAGAGGAAGGACTCGTGGAACACTCGCTCCTTGTTTGGTTGCTGCCGACCCTGGCCCTGGTTATTGGCGTGGTCGTCGGTTTCGCGCTGGCCCGCCTGCTGCCTAACGCTGCGCCCAGCAATACACAGCGCCAGCTGGATGATATCCAGCAGCGTTTCGATACTTACCAGAACGAGGTGGTCACCCACTTCAACAGCACCGCATCGCTGGTGCGCAAGCTGACGCAAAGCTACCAGGACGTGCAGGACCATCTAGCCGATGGTGCCAACCGTCTGGCCCTGGACGAGCTGACCCGCCAACGCCTGCTGGCCTCGCTGCACGCCGAAGCGGCCCATGGCCCGCGTGACCGCCTCACGCCGCCCAAAGACGCCGAAGTGCCGCGCGACTACGCCCCCAAGGCGCCGAACTCGCCAGGCATGCTCGATGAGAGCTATGGCTTGAAGCGCTGATTCGACCGCTACGACAAAGGCCGCGCATGCGGCCTTTTTTGTGCCTGCAGGCCAAGCGGATGGCGATGAAACAGGCATCCCGCAGGACGCTGGACGCACGCCTGTTCCGGCCTCATCGCAGGCTGTCGCCAGCTCCCACAGAGACCGCGCACAGTCGCAATATCGAGGCCTTGCCTTGAACCTGTGGGCGCTGGCGGCAGCCTGCGATGAGGCCGATACAGGCTTGCACCTCCCATAGGACCCTGCTTTTCTCCGCCTGCCAGGATTCGCTCAACAAGCCCGCAATGCCTGCTGCACGTCGCCCAGCAGATCCTCGATATCCTCAAGCCCCACCGACAGCCGCACCAGCCCCTCGGAAATCCCATGCTCGGCGCGCTCCTTCGGCGTGTAGCTGGAATGGGTCATGCTCGCCGGGTGCTGGGCCAGTGATTCGGCATCACCCAGGCTCACCGCCCGGGCAAACAGTTGCAGCGCGTTCATGAAGCGTCGCCCGGCCTCGATGCCGCCCTTGAGTTCGAAGGCGATCATGCCGCCCGGCAGGCGCATCTGGCGGCTGGCCAGTTCATGCTGGGGGAAACACGCAAGCCCTGGGTAACGGATCAGTTCAACCTGGGGCTGAGCAAGCAGAAATTCGGCTATTTGCTGGGCATTGGCGCAGTGCCGGTCCATGCGCAGGGCCAGTGTCTTGATGCCGCGCATCAACAGCGATGCATCGTGGGGCGAGAGCACCGCGCCGGTCATGTCCTTGAGCCCTTCCAGGCGAATCCGGTCGACCAGCGCCTTGCGCCCCACCACCAGCCCGGCAGTGATATCGCCGTGCCCGGAGAGGTACTTGGTGGCCGAATGCACCACCAGATCAGCCCCCAGCTCCAGCGGGCGTTGCAGGTAAGGGGTGCAGTAGGTGTTGTCGACCACCAGGGTAAGGTCATGGCCCCGTGCAGCCTCGGCCAGCGCAGCGATATCGACCAGTTGCATCGTCGGGTTGGCGGGTGTTTCGCAGTAGATCATCCGCGTTTTTGGGGTGATCGCAGCTTTCAGCGCCTGGAGATCATTGAGGTCGACATGGCGGATTTTCACTCCGAACTCACCGATACCGTGGTGCAGGTAGGCGAAGGTGCAGCCATACACCGTGCGGCCGACGATCAGCTCATCGCCTGGGCGCAGCAGCGTCCATAGGGTCGAGGTGATAGCCCCCATCCCTGACGCCAGGGCCAAGCCCGCTTCACCGCCCTCCAGCGAAGCCATCCGTTGTTCGAGCAGTGCCAGGGTCGGGTTGGAGATGCGGCTATAGAAATGCCCCGCTGCCTCCCCGGCAAAGCAGGCTGCGCCGTATTCCACATTGGGAAACGCATAAGTAGCCGTTTGATAGACCGGCGGCACCAGTGCACCGCCATGGCTGAGCGGGTCGTAGCCGTGATGAATGGCGCGGGTGGAGAAACCGGCGTGTCGTGAGTCGTCCATGGCAACAGCCTCTGGGGGTTTGTTATAAGCTTATGCCAGCAGAGACCCCGTATTTTTCCAAAGTTGCCCACAACATCACGGCACTTTGGCAACAAAACCAATAAAAACCCAACAGGGAGGGCATAACATGCCTTCAACACTCGACCGCACCGACCGCGCCCTGCTCGCTGCCCTGCAGAACAACGCCCGGCTGACCGTTTCGGAACTCGCCGACCAGGTCGCGCTGACCACCTCGCCGTGCTGGCGACGGGTCAAACTACTCGAAGACAACGGCTATATCACCGGTTACCAGGCCGTTCTTTCGCCCAAGGCGCTGGGGTTTGGCATCACCGCGTTTGTCAGCATCATGATGGAGTCGCATACCAAGGACATGGCGTTGGCCTTCGAACAACGCCTGATCGACATCCCGGAAATCGTTGCGTGCCACAACATTTCCGGGCGCTACGATTTTTTGCTGGAGATCCTCGCGAGCGACCTGGAGTCGTTTGGCGAATTCACCCGCGAGGTGCTACAGCGGCTGCCAGGCGTGAAGGAGATCTACTCGAGTTTTTCGTACAAGGCGGTGAAGGAGCGGAGGGTGATACCGGTGAGCGAAACACATATTTAGCCAATCACCAGCAACTACAGGACCGCTCCCACCCTCCAGAGGCCCAATGCCTGACATACCTCGCGGTGAGAAAGCAGCAACCTGCCGGTGTAGTCTCAATGAGCGACACAATGAAAATTTCCGACTTTACCGAGGCTGAATTTCTCGACTTCATTATTTCTATCACCGATCCGGCGCACGAGACCAGCGAACGTGAACTAGACGCTCGCATAGTGAAATTCAACGAGCTGTCAGAGCACCCTAGTGGATCAGATTTAATTTACTGGCCTGAAGCCGACGGATTAGATACACCTGATGAAATTTTGCGGCTTGTAAAAGAGTGGCGGGCCTCTAACGGTAAGCCGGGCTTCAAAACCGACTAATCCCGCAGGCATCGCCCCTTCAAAAAACGATGCCACCATAGGCTTTTATGCAAGCACCCAATAAAAAACCCGCCGAAGCGGGTTTTTCATGTCACCTGAAGCAACTGATCAGATCGCCCCACGCTGACGCAGCGCATCGAGCACCAGCTTGACGCCTTCATCGACGCTGAGCGCCTGGGTGTTGATCACCACATCCGCATCCAGCGGCACATCGTACGGGAAGCTTTCACCCGGGATGTTGTCGCCACCGGCAGCATACAGGCCCTGCGGGTCACGCTCACGGCACACCAACGGCGAAGCCTGAACGTAGACGGTTACCAGACGCTCCTTGCCCAGCAGCGCCTTGGCCTGTTCGCGGCCTTCGGCATCCGGGGCAACGAACGCGGCCAGGGTGAGCATGCCGGCTTCGTTGAACTGGCGCGCCACATGGGCGGCGCGGCGCCAGTTTTCGGTACGCCCGGCACGGTCCTGGGGCAGGCCCTTGTTCAGGTCGTGGCGCAGGTTCTGGCCATCGAGCACGTAGACCGCACGGCCCATGTCGAACAGCTTGCGTTCCACGGCATAGGCCAGGGTGCTCTTGCCAGCGCCGGACAGGCCGCTGAACAGCACGGTGGCCGGCTGCTGGCCGAAGCGCAGGGCGCGTTCTTCGGTGGAAACATGGGCCAGCTTGCCGTGTTGCCCGGTGCTGCCATGGGGCAATACCGGTGGCGCGATGATCATGCCGGCGCCGACGGTGCCGTTGGTCAAGCGATCGATGACGATGAACGCACCGGTGGTGCGGTTGCTGTCGTAGCCGTCCAGGGCAATGGCGCTGTCCAGCGCAACCTTGACCCGGCCGATTTCGTTCAGCTGCAGCGCGCTGGCCGCGCCCTGCTCAAGGGTGTTCACATCGACCTTGTGGGTGATGCTGGCAATCGAGCCCGGCACGTAGCTGGTGGCCCGCTTGATGTCGTATTTTTTGCCCGGCAGCATCGGTTCTTCGGCCATCCATACCAGCATGGCGTCGAATTGGTCGGTCACCTGCGGTACGTTGTCAGCGTGCACCAGCAAATCGCCACGGGAGATGTCGATCTCGTCTTCCATGGTCAGGGTCACGGCCTGGCCTGGGCCTGCGCTTTCCAGTTCACCTTCGTAGGTGACGATGGACTTGACCCGGCTGCTCTTGCCCGACGGCAGCACGACGATTTCATCGCCCTTGTGCACCACGCCACCGGCGATGGTGCCGGCGAAGCCACGGAAGTTCAGGTTCGGGCGGTTGACGTACTGCACCGGGAAGCGCAGGTCGGTCACGTTACGGTCGACGGCAACCTCGACGCTTTCGAGAATTTCCATCAGCACAGGGCCGGTGTACCACGGCGATTGCTCGCTGCGGTTGACCACGTTGTCGCCCTTGAGCGCCGACATGGGCACGAAGTGCAGGCTCGAAGGCTTGAGGTTGATGCTCTCGGCGAACTTCAGGTAATCGGCCTTGATCGACTCGAACAGCTGCTGGTCGAAGCCCTTGAGGTCCATCTTGTTGACCGCGACAACGATGTGCTTGATGCCCAGCAACGAGGCGATGTAGCTGTGCCGGCGGGTCTGGGTCTGCACGCCGTAGCGGGCATCGACGAGGATGATCGCCAGGTCGCAGGTGGACGCACCGGTGGCCATGTTGCGGGTGTACTGCTCGTGGCCCGGGGTGTCGGCGATGATGAACTTGCGCTTGGCGGTGGAGAAGTAGCGGTAGGCGACATCGATGGTGATGCCCTGCTCACGCTCGGCCTGCAGGCCATCGACCAGCAGCGCCAGGTCGACTTCTTCGCCAGTGGTGCCGGACTTTTTCGAGTCGCGGGTGATGGCCTCGAGGTGGTCCTCGTAGATCATCTTGGAATCATGCAGCAGGCGCCCGATCAGGGTGCTCTTGCCATCATCGACGTTGCCGCAGGTGAGGAAACGCAGCAGTTCTTTGCGCTCGTGCTGAGCGAGATAAGCGAGGATGTCTTCGCTGATCAAATCGGATTGGTGCGACATGGAGTAACCCTGAAGTTAGAAGTAGCCCTGACGTTTCTTGTCTTCCATGGAGCCTGCACCATCGTGGTCGATGACGCGGCCCTGACGCTCGGAAGTACGCGTCAGCAGCATTTCCTGAATGATGTCGGTCAGCGTTTCGGCCTCGGACTCGACAGCACCCGTCAACGGGTAGCAGCCCAGGGTACGGAAACGCACCTTCTTCTTGACGATTCGCGCTTTTTCTTCCTCGGAGAGGTGCTCCAGGATGCGATCGTCGTCGATCATGATCAGGGTGCCGTTCTTCTCGATGACTTCGCGCTCGGCGGCGAAGTACAGCGGCACGATCGGGATGCCTTCGAGGTAGATGTACTGCCAGATATCCAGTTCGGTCCAGTTCGACAGCGGGAAGACGCGGATCGACTCGCCCTTGTTGACCTTGCCGTTGTAGATGTTCCACAGCTCCGGGCGCTGGTTCTTCGGGTCCCAGCGGTGCTTGCTGTCGCGGAACGAGTACACGCGCTCTTTGGCACGGGACTTCTCTTCATCGCGGCGCGCACCACCGAAGGCGGCATCGAAACCATGCTTGTCCAGCGCCTGCTTGAGGCCCTGGGTCTTCATGATGTCGGTGTGCTTGGAGCTACCATGGGTGAACGGGTTGATGCCCTGCGCCACGCCCTCAGGGTTGACGTGGGTGATCAGCTCCAGGCCCATTTCCTCGACCATCTTGTCGCGGAAGCTGTACATCTCCTGGAATTTCCACTGGGTGTCGACGTGCATCACCGGGAACGGCAGCTTGCCCGGGAAGAAGGCCTTGCGCGCCAGGTGCAGCATGACCGCGGAATCCTTGCCGATCGAGTACAGCATCACCGGGTTGTCGAACTCGGCGGCCACCTCGCGGATGATGTGGATGCTTTCCGCCTCCAGCTGTTTCAAGTGCGTCAGATTGTCGACCATGGCTACTCACGAAAAACGATCTTATGGACGGCCTACGGGCCGTGTTCGAGCGAGCCACTTTATCACAGCGCCTGATTCTATTTAGGCGGCGGGCTAGATCGAAACAATCTAACCATATGACTGGGGGTTTGGGCCGGGCCAGGGCTTTCACGAGACCGCGCATAGCCCCGCTATGCAGGTCTCGCCCTGATTTCTGTGGGAGATCCCATGGTTTTGCACAAGCTTGTGCCGGCCTCATCGCAGGCTATCGCCAGCTCCCACAAAAACATTCTCGGCCCCAAAATCGAGGTCTGGACAAGCTACCTGTGGGAGCTGGCGATAGCCTGCGATGAGGCCGGCACAGGGTTGCTCGGACCGCACTGCGGCGGACTGTCAGATCGGGTTGGGGATGTCGATGAACAGATGCTCCAGCGCAAAACGCCGCGCCAGGTAGTCGCCCAGCGCCTGCACGCCATAGCGCTCGGTGGCGTGGTGGCCGGCAGCGATGAAGCTGATGCCGTTTTCGCGGGCGCTGTGGAAGGTCTGCTCGGACGCCTCGCCACTCAGGAACAGGTCGACACCTGCCGCAATGGCGGTATCGATGTAGCCCTGCCCGCCGCCTGTGCACCAGCCCACCCGGCGGATCATCTGCTCGCCTTCGATGACCAGCGGCTCACGGCCCATGGCCTCCTGCACGCGGCGCGCGAAATCACGCGCCGACAGTGGCTCGGCCAGCGAGCCGACCAGGCCTACAACTTTGGGGTTGGCCGGGTCCAGCGGGCCTTCGACGGTGATATCGAGTTGGCGCGCCAACTGCACGTTGTTGCCCACCTCAGGGTGGACATCCAGCGGCAAGTGGTAGGCCAGCAGGCTGATATCGTTTTTCAGCAAGGTCTTCAGCCGGCGCTGCTTCATGCCGGTGATGCACGGGTTTTCGCCCTTCCAGAAGTAACCATGATGCACCAGCACCAGGTCAGCCCCCGCTTCGACTGCTGCATCGAGCAGTGCCTGGCTTGCGGTGACGCCCGTCACGATGCGGCTGACCTGCGGCCGGCCTTCAACCTGCAAGCCATTGGGGCAGTAGTCCTGAATGCGGGAGCTGCCCAGGTAGCGCTCGGCTTCCTCGACCAGGGTATTGAGGGCAACGGCCATGAAATTCTCCTCGAAAACTGCCTTTTTGCAGGTTTTAACACCCGTATAATGCCCGCCATTATGGGCCGTCCCCGGTGCCGGCGAAACCTGCGGCAAACGCCGCAGTTTTCGCGCCGTAGCGCTCAAGGTATGATCCCGCGCGCTTGCATTCAGGCTGCACCGAAGCGGCCCCTGCCCTATTTTCAGGACTCGTTCATGTTCAAGGCTCTGCGTTTCTTCGGCTGGCCCCTGCTTACCGGCGTGCTGATCGCCGTTCTGATCATCCAGCGTTTCCCGCAGTGGGTCGGCCTGCCCAGCCAGGACGTCAACCTGCAACAGGCGCCGCAAACCACGCAGATCATGCAGGGCCCGGTGTCCTACGCCGACGCCGTGACCCTGGCCGCACCGGCCGTGGTCAACCTGTACACCACCAAGGTGATCAACAAGAGCGCCCACCCGCTGTTCGAAGACCCGCAGTTCCGCCGCTTCTTCGGCGACAACCTGCCCAAGCAGAAGCGCTGGGAATCGAGCCTGGGCTCGGCGGTGATCATGAGCCCCGAGGGCTACCTGCTGACCAACAACCACGTCACCAGCGGCGCCGACCAGATCGTCGTGGCGCTCAAGGATGGCCGCGAAACCCTCGCACGCGTGATCGGCAGCGACCCGGAAACCGACCTTGCTGTGCTCAAGATCGACCTGAAAAACCTGCCGGCGATCACCATCGGGCGCTCCGACAGCATTCACATCGGTGATGTCACCCTGGCCATCGGCAACCCGTTCGGCGTCGGCCAGACCGTGACCATGGGCATCATCAGCGCCACCGGCCGCAACCAACTGGGCCTGAACAACTACGAAGACTTCATCCAGACCGACGCTGCGATCAACCCCGGCAACTCGGGCGGTGCGCTGGTGGACGCCAACGGCAACCTGGTGGGCATCAATACGGCGATCTTCTCCAAGTCCGGCGGCTCGCAAGGCATCGGCTTTGCCATTCCGGTCAAGCTTGCGCTTGAGGTGATGAAGTCGATCATCGAGCACGGCCAGGTGATCCGTGGGTGGCTGGGCATCGAGGTGCAACCGCTGAGCGAAGAGCTGGCCGAGTCGTTCGGCATGGAGGGGCGCCCAGGCATCGTGGTAGCGGGGATCTTCCGCGAAGGGCCGGCGGCGAGGGCCGGGCTGCAACTGGGTGATGTGATCATGAGCATCAACGGCGAACCGGCAGGTGACGGGCGCAAGTCGATGAACCAGGTGGCGCGGATCAAGCCGACCGAAAAGATCAGCATCGAAGTGATGCGCAATGGCAAGCAGATCAAGCTGATTGCCGAAGTGGGCCTGCGCCCACCGCCGACACCTGTGGCGGCAAAAGAAGAGAAGTAATTGAGTGCACCGCGGTGGTTCGCAATGCCGAACCACCGCAATGCCTTCGGTCAGTGCAGAATCTGGCTGAGGAACAACCGGGTGCGGTCACTGCGTGGCCGGTCGAAGAAATCATCCGGTGCCGCCTGCTCGACGATCTCGCCCTTGTCCATGAAGATCACCCGGTTCGCCACGGTGCGGGCAAAGCCCATCTCGTGGGTTACGCAGAGCATGGTCATGCCGTCCTCGGCCAGGCTCACCATGGTGTCGAGCACTTCCTTGACCATTTCCGGGTCCAGCGCCGAGGTGGGCTCGTCGAACAGCATGATCTTAGGCTTCATGCACAACGCCCGGGCAATCGCCACGCGCTGCTGCTGACCGCCCGACAACTGCCCCGGAAACTTGTGCGCCTGCTCCGGAATACGCACGCGCTCCAGGAAGTGCATGGCGATTTCCTCGGCCTTGCGCCGCGGCATCTTGCGCACCCACATGGGCGCCAAGGTGCAGTTTTCGAGGATGGTCAGGTGCGGGAACAGGTTGAAGTGCTGGAACACCATGCCGACTTCGCGGCGGATGGCCTCGATCTGCTTGAGGTCGTTGGTCAGCTCCACACCGTCAACGACGATGCGCCCCTGCTGGTGCTCCTCCAGCCGGTTGAGGCAGCGAATGGTGGTGGACTTGCCCGAGCCAGACGGCCCGCACAGCACGATGCGCTCACCCTGGCGCACGTCCAGGTTGATGTCCTTGAGCACATGGAACTGGCCATACCACTTGTTCACGCCCTGCATCTGGATAATGCCTTCAGCGCCGACAGGCTGCTTGATCGCTTCACTCATTTCGAAACTCCTAACGCTTGTGGCCGGTGTCCAGCTTGCGCTCCAGATGCATGGAGTAGCGGGACATGCTGAAACAGAAAACCCAGTAGATCAGGGCTGCGAATACATAACCTTCGGTCGCCATGCCCAACCACGCAGGGTCGGCAGTGGCTTGGCGGACGCTGTTGAGCAGGTCGAACAGGCCGATGATGATGACCAGGCTGGTGTCCTTGAACAGGGCAATGAAGGTGTTGACGATGCCGGGGATCACCAGCTTCAGCGCTTGCGGCAGGATCACCAGCGCCATCGCCCGCCAGTAGCCCAGGCCCATGGCCGCCGCCGCTTCATACTGGCCTTTTGGAATGGCCTGCATGCCGCCGCGCACCACTTCGGCGATATACGCCGACTGGAACAGGATGACGAAGATCATCGCCCGCAGCAGCTTGTCGAAGCTCATGCCTTCGGGCATGAACAGCGGCAGCATCACCGAGGACATGAACAGCACGGTGATCAGCGGAATACCCCGCCAGAACTCGATGAAGGTCACCGACACGGCCTTGATCACCGGCATCCGCGAACGCCGGCCCAGGGCCAGCAGAATGCCCAGCGGCAAGGCCGCCGCGATGCCTACCGTGGCGATCACCAGGGTCAGGGTCAGCCCGCCCCACTGCGAGGTCGGCACCTGCACCAGGCCAAAGCTGCCACCGTGCAGCAACAGGTACGCAAGGATCGGGTAGATCACCAGGTAACCGATGCCATAGGCGGCCTTGCGGGTGAAGCTGCGAATGAACAGCGGTGCCGCACCGATCACCCCAAGCCAGGCAGTGAGGTCGACGCGCCAGCGCAGTTCGCTGGGGTAATAGCCATACATGAACTGGCCAAAGCGCTGCTGCACAAAGACCCAGCAGGCGCCGTCCTTGGTGCAATCGGCGCGGGTGGTGCCGGACCAGTTGGCGTCCAGAAACGCCCACTGCACCAGCGCCGGCACGATCAGCCAGACCAGGTACAGCGCGAACAGCGTCAACAGGGTATTGACCCAACTGGAGAACAGGTTGGCGCGCATCCAGGCCAGCACGCCGACGGTCTTCACCGGCGGCGGCATATCAGGTTTGAAAACATGAGCGTTCATGCGCGTCTCCTACCGCTCGATCAGCGCAATGCGCTTGTTGTACCAGTTCATCAGCAACGAGATGCTGATGCTGATAGTCAGATACACCGCCATGGTGATGCCCATGACCTCAACGGACTGGCCGGTCTGGTTCAGTACGGTGCCGGCGAACAACGAGACCAGTTCCGGGTAGCCGATGACGGCGGCCAGGGAAGAGTTCTTGGTCAGGTTGAGGTACTGGCTGGTCAGCGGCGGAATGATCACCCGCATCGCCTGGGGGATGATCACCTTGCGCAGCGTCGGGCCTTCGCGCAGGCCCAGCGAACGGGCCGCCTCGGTCTGGCCGTGGCTGACCGACTTGATGCCGGAACGTACGATTTCGGCGATGAACGCTGCGGTGTAGATCGACAGCGCCAAGGTCAGCGCCATGAACTCAGGAATCAGCACCCAGCCACCGACGAAGTTGAAGCCCTTGAGCTGCGGCACCTCCCACTGCAGTGGGTTGCCGAACAGCAGTACGCTGCAGGTGGGGATTACCAACAACAGCGCCAGCCCCGCCCAGAACTTGTGGAACGGCTGGCCGGTTTCATCGAAGCGCTTGTTGGCCCGGCGCACCATCAGCACGATGGCCAGCACCGCCAGCACCAGTGCCACGATGAACGGCCAGAAACCTGCGGCCATCGACGCACCGGGCATGTTCACGCCACGGCTGCTGATGAAGAACAGGTCTTCGATATTGATACTGCCCCGAGGCCCCGGCAGCGCGGTGAACACCGCGAAATACCAGAAGAGAATCTGCAGCAAAGGCGGGATGTTGCGGAAGGTCTCGACGTAGATGGTGGCCAGCTTGCTGATCACCCAGTTGGACGAAAGCCGCGCCACACCGACCACAAAACCCAGCAAGGTGGCGATGACGATGCCGATGACGCTGGCCAGCAGCGTGTTCAGCAGGCCCACCAGCAGTACCCGCGCATAGCTGTCGGCTTCGGTGTAGTCGATCAGGTGCTGGGCGATGCCAAAGCCGGCACTGCGCTCGAGAAAGTCGAAGCCCGAGGTGATGCCTCGGTGCTGCATGTTGGTCTGGGTGTTATGGATGAGGTACCAGCCCAGAGCGATCACGGCAACCACCGTGAGTATCTGGAACAGCCACGCGCGCACACGTGGATCGCTCAGGGATAACCCTTTCCGTGCGCCGATTTGATTTTGCATGAAGTGCCCCGAAAAGAAGGGAGTCGAACGACCCGCGACGGCGGGATGCCGTCGCGGGGTGCAGCGATCAGCGCACCGGTGGTGCGTACTGGATGCCGCCGTTGTTCCACAGGGCGTTCAGACCGCGGTCGATCTGCAGCGGGGTGCTCTTGCCGAGGTTCTTCTCGAACACTTCACCGTAGTTGCCGACTTGCTTGACGATCTGCACGACCCAGTCCTTGGGCAGTTTCAGGTCCTTGCCGTATTCGCCATCGGCGCCCAGCAGGCGAGCCACGTCGGGGTTCTTGGTGGATTTGGCTTCAGCCTCGACGTTTTTCGAGGTGATACCGGCCTCTTCGGCATTGAGCATGGCGAACAGGGTCCACTTGACGATGCTGAACCACTCCTCGTCGCCCTTGCGTACCACTGGGCCCAGTGGTTCCTTGGAGATGGTCTCTGGCAGCACCACGTAGTCGGTCGGGGCCGCAAGCTTGGAGCGCTGGGCGAACAGCTGCGACTTGTCCGAGGTGAGCACGTCGCAACGGCCCGATTCCAGCGACTTGGCGCTTTCGTCAGAGGTATCGAAGGTGATCGGGGTGTATTTCAGGCCATTGCCGCGGAAGTAATCCGAGACGTTCAGCTCGGTGGTGGTACCGGCCTGGATGCAGATGGTCGCGCCATCAAGTTCCTTGGCGCTGGAAACACCCAGCTTTTTATTGACCAGGAAACCTACGCCGTCGTAGTAGGTGACGCCGGCAAACACCAGGCCCATGCCGGCATCGCGTGAGCTGGTCCAGGTGGTGTTGCGCGACAGCACGTCGACTTCGCCGGACTGCAGCGCAGTGAAGCGTTCCTTGGCGTTGAGCTGGCTGAACTTGACCTTGCTGGCGTCGCCGAACACAGCGGCGGCTACAGCGCGGCAGACGTCAGCATCGATGCCGACGATCTTGCCCTGGGCGTCCGGTACCGAGAAGCCCGGCAAGCCGTCACTCACGCCACACTGGACGAAGCCCTTCTTCTTTACCGCATCAAGCGTGGCACCGGCCTGGGCGAAACTGGTCGCGCCCAGCGCGGCGGCAGCGGTCAGGACTGCCAGGGTGGTTTTCAACATCTTCATTCACAACCTCCAAATCGCTCTTGTTGTACGAGCCGGATTGCACCGCACCCTTATGAGGCGCTTCCGACCCCTTGTTGGCTTGTTTTTGGGTCAATTGGCGCAATGGGCTGTTCTGTGACAGCCTTCAATTCATACGAAGGGGTGTTACTGAGGAATGCCCACTCCATCGCATACTTGTGCATAGCAAGGCGCGTACCAGAATGGGCGACTTAAGCGTTTAAGCAGGAGTCAAGTAGGAAAAGTTGTACAGTTGCGACATCTTGTTCAGGCTTGAGCACGCCCCGCCTTTTTTTTGCGCACTCAATGAGCACGCACGCACTTTTTAGGAGCAGTGATGACCGAACCGTTGATTCTCGAACCCCAGAAAACCGCAGACGCTTGTGTGATCTGGTTGCACGGCCTGGGCGCCGACCGTTACGACTTTCTACCGGTTGCCGAATTCATGCAGGAGCACCTGGCCAGCACTCGCTTCGTCATGCCCCAGGCGCCAACCCGTGCGGTGACCATCAATGGCGGCTATGAAATGCCCAGCTGGTACGACATCACGGCGATGAGCCCGGCGCGTGCCATCGATGAGGCGCAGTTGGAGGCGTCGGCTGACCAAGTCATCGACCTGATCAAGGCCGAGCAGGCCAAAGGCATCAATCTGTCGCGCATCTTCCTGGCAGGCTTTTCCCAGGGTGGCGCCGTGGTGCTGCACACTGCCTATATAAAGTGGCAAGAAGCCCTGGGTGGGGTGATCGCGCTGTCGACCTATGCGCCCACCTTCGCCGACGACCGGCAACTGAGCGCTTGCCAGCAACGCACCCCGGCGCTGTGCCTGCACGGCGTGCATGATTCGGTGGTAATCCCGTCGATGGGCCGCACAGCGTTCGAGTACCTCAATACCTGGGGCGTAGCGGCGCGCTGGCACGAGTACCCGATGGAGCACGAGGTCAACGTCGAAGAGCTGCACGACATCCAGCAGTGGCTGAGCCAGCAGCTCAACTGAACCGGCAGTTTGTAGCCCGCCGAGCATTGCACTACGCCGCGCCCGGTTCTTGCATTACACTGGCCGGCGTACATTCCTTAACCAGTCGACGAGATGACCGTGCTCAAGGCACTCAAAAAAATATTCGCAAAAGGTGACGCCACGCCGTCAGCCGCCGAGCCTGTAGCCGTGAGCGCCCCCGCGCAGGCCCCGCAACCACAAGCGCCGGCGCGCAACAGCGCCAAGCCAAAGCCATCCCACCCGCCGCGCAGCCAGGCCAAGCCTGCAGAAGCTGCAGAGCCTGCGCCAGCGCCCCAGCCCACCGCGCCCAAGCCGCGCCGTGAGCGTAAACCCAAGCCGCAGGCGAGCCTGTGGAAACCCGAGGACTTCGTGGTCGAGCCGCAAGAAGGCAAAACCCGTTTCCACGATTTCAAGCTGTCCAACGAGCTGATGCACGCCATCCACGACCTGGGCTTCCCCTACTGCACGCCTATCCAGGCGCAAGTGCTCGGCCACACCCTGCGCGGCCAGGACGCCATCGGCCGTGCCCAGACCGGCACCGGCAAGACCGCCGCGTTTCTGATCTCGATCATTGCGCAGTTGCAGCAGACCCCGCCGCCCAAGGAACGCTACATGGGCGAGCCGCGCGCGCTGATCATCGCCCCTACCCGTGAGCTGGTGGTGCAGATCGCCAATGACGCCCTGGCGCTGACCAAGTACAGCGGGCTGAACGTGATGAGCTTTGTCGGCGGCATGGATTTCGACAAACAGCTGAAGGCCCTCGAAGCCCGCCATTGCGACATCCTGGTGGCCACACCGGGCCGCTTGCTGGACTTCCAGCAACGCGGCGAAGTGCACCTGGACATGGTCGAGGTCATGGTGCTGGACGAAGCCGACCGCATGCTCGACATGGGCTTCATCCCGCAGGTTCGCCAGATCATTCGCCAGACCCCGCCCAAGAGCGAGCGCCAGACCCTGCTGTTCTCGGCCACGTTCACGGACGATGTGATGAACCTGGCCAAGCAGTGGACCACGGACCCGGCCATCGTCGAGATCGAGCCGGAAAACGTCGCCAGCGAAACCGTCGAGCAGCACGTCTATGCCGTTGCCGGCAGCGACAAGTACAAGCTGCTGTACAACCTGATTACGCAGAACAAGTGGGAACGGGTGATGGTCTTTGCCAACCGCAAGGACGAAGTGCGGCGTATCGAAGAAAAACTGCTGCGCGACGGCGTCAATGCAGCGCAGTTGTCCGGGGATGTGCCGCAGCACAAGCGTATCCGCACCCTGGAGAACTTCCGCGAAGGGCGCATCACGGTGCTGGTGGCAACCGATGTGGCGGGCCGTGGCATCCACATTGAAGGGATCAGCCACGTGATCAACTTCACCCTGCCCGAAGACCCGGACGATTACGTGCACCGTATTGGCCGTACAGGGCGTGCGGGAACCAGCGGTGTGTCGATCAGTTTTGCCGGTGAGGACGATTCCTACCAGTTGCCAGGCATCGAAGCGCTGCTGGGGCGCAAGATCAAGTGCGAGATGCCGCCTGATGAGCTGCTGGTCGCGGTGCCGCGCAAGCAGCACTGACCTGCCAGATTGCCGGGGCCGCTATGCGGCCCATCGCGGGGCAAGCCCGCCCCTGCACCAGAATGAACGCGATCCTTGTAGGAGCGGGCTTGCCCCGCGATGGGCTGCGTAGCAGCCCCAACATCCTCAACTGCCTACCACCGCCCCGCCGCATCCCGATCACTCTGCCGCCCTTCCACCCAGCGCGGCCCATCCTCGGTGTTTTCCTTCTTCCAGAACGGCGCCCGGGTTTTCAGGTAATCCATCACAAAGTTGCAGGCATCGAACGCCGCCTGCCGGTGCGCACTGGCAACCCCGACAAAGACAATCGGCTCGCCCGGCTCCAGGGCGCCAATGCGGTGCAGCACCTCGACCTTGAGCAACGGCCAGCGTTGTTCGGCCTCGGTCGCGATCTTGGCCAAGGCTTTTTCGGTCATGCCTGGGTAATGTTCAAGGAACATCCCCGCCACCTCCCGCCCTTCATTGAAATCACGCACATACCCCACGAAAGCGACCACCGCCCCCACCCCGGCGTTGGCCGCATGCATGGCGTTGACCTCCTGCCCTGGGTCGAACGGCGCCTGCTGAACCCGGATACCCATGCTCAGCCTCCGGTCACAGGCGGGAAAAACGCCACGTCGTCGCCCTCGGCAAGCGGCTCATCAAGCTTGCACAGCTCTTCGTTGCGCGCACACATGAGGTTCTGCTCGGCCAGCAGCGAATACGGGCCGCCTTTGGCCAGCAACGCCTGGCGCACGTCATCGAGCACCTTGAATTCACCGTCCAGCGTTTCGCCATCGAGCCCCAGTTGCTCACGGTAACGGGCGAAATACATCACCTTGATTTTCATCAGCCTTGCACCTGGTAGTGGCCACTCTTGCCGCCGATCTTCTCCAGCAGGCGCACCTGCTCGATGACCATGCCCTTGTCCACCGCCTTGCACATGTCATAGATCGTCAGCGCGGCGACGCTGGCGGCGGTCAGTGCTTCCATTTCCACCCCGGTCTGCCCGGCCAGCTTGCAACGCGCAACGATATGCACCACGTCATCGCCCTCGGCAGCCAGCTCGACCTTGACGCTGGTAAGCATCAACGGGTGGCACAACGGGATCAGGTCGCTGGTCTTCTTCGCCGCCTGGATACCGGCAATGCGCGCCACCGCGAACACATCCCCCTTGGGGTGCGCGCCATCGACGATCATGCGCAGCGTGGCCGGCAACATGCGCACCCGCGCCTCGGCGAGGGCCTCGCGGGCGGTGACGGCTTTTTCAGTGACGTCGACCATATTGGCGCGCCCCTGGGAATCGAGATGAGTCAGCACTGCTCTGCTCCTGTGAAGGGAGCACAGAGTGTAAACCCGTGGGTCAGCTTTGAGCAGGGGCAAGTGCCCGGCTCATCGCGGGGTGACACCGCGATGAGCCGGAGCGGGTTACATATGCGACTCGGCGTACTCGGCCAGGACCGAGCGCGGTACACCCTGCAGGGTGATGTGCACGCCGTGGGGGAAGTCCTTGAAGCGTTCGGTAAGGTAGGTCAGCCCGGAGCTTGTGGCCGACAGGTAGGGGGTGTCGATCTGCGCCAGGTTACCCAGACAGACCACTTTCGAGCCGCTGCCGGCGCGGGTGATGATGGTCTTCATCTGGTGCGGGGTGAGGTTCTGGCATTCGTCGATGAGGATCAGGCTCTGCTGGAAGCTGCGCCCACGGATGTAGTTCATCGACTTGAACTGCAGCGGCACCCTTTCGAGAATGTACTCGACACTGCCATGGGTGCTTTCGTCGTCCATGTGCAAGGCTTCGAGGTTATCGGTGATGGCGCCCAGCCAGGGTTCCATCTTCTCGGCCTCGGTGCCTGGCAGGAAGCCGATCTCCTGGTCCAGCCCCTGCACGCTGCGGGTGGCGATGATGCGGCGGTAACGCTTGCTGACCATGGTTTGTTCGATGGCGGCGGCCAGCGCCAGGATGGTCTTGCCGGAGCCCGCGGCGCCGGTCAGGTTGACCAGGTGGATATCCGGGTCGAGCAGGGCGAACAGCGCCAGGCTCTGGTGAATGTCACGCGGTTTGAGGCCCCAGGCTTCCTGGTGCAGCAACGGCTCCTGGTGCAGGTCGAGCAGCAGCAGTTCGTTTTCGCGCACGCCTTTGACCCAGCCTACGAAGCCTTGCTCGTCAATGATGAACTCGTTGATGTGCACCGAGGGCAGGTTCTCGATCATCTGCACGCGATGCCAGGTGCGGCCCCGTTCCTGGCGGGTGTCGACCTTGTTGACGCGGTCCCAGAAGGACCCGGTGACCGAGTGGTAGCCCTTGGACAGCAACGACACGTCGTCGACCAACTGGTCGGTACTGTAGTCCTCGGCGGCGATGCCGCAGGCGCGCGCCTTCAGGCGCATGTTGATGTCTTTGGTCACCAGCACCACGTCGAGGTCCGGGCGTTTGGTGCGCAGGTCGAGCAGTTGGTTGATGATGATGTTGTCGGCGAGGTTCTCGGGGAGCAGGCGATTGGGTTCGTTGCGCGTGCTCATGAGGATGGACAGAAAGCCCTTCGGCCCGCTCTTGCCACGCTGGATAGGCACGCCGATTTCGACAGCGCTGGGCGAGGCGTCACCGAGGGTCTGGTCGATCAGGCGGATGGCCTGGCGGCAATCGGCGGCGATGGTGTGTTTGCCAGTCTTGAGCTTGTCGAGTTCCTCCAGCACCGTCATCGGTATGGCGACGTGGTGCTCCTCGAAGTTGAGCAGGGCGTTGGGGTCGTGAATCAGGACGTTGGTATCGAGCACATACAGGATTGGCTGTGTGGAGGAAGTGGTGCGTCCTTGGTCATCCATACTCTGTCACCTTATCTGGTAGCGACACGGCGCGTACTACTGCGCCGCAGAGTGACCGCCGATCTCCCCGTATCCGTGTCGTTGCGGGCGGGGAGCGCACCTGGCAGGAGGGCCTGGATGACGCCACCTGTGCTGCAGGGTTCGGCTGTCTGATTCCTTGATACCGCAAAAACCATGACCGTAAAAAGTCTTTTTACGCTGCGATGAAGTTTATTTTTCCAAATGACGAACAGGGCTTGGCGGGTGGGCTGGACGGGACTAGAGTCATAGGTCAGGTAATAGCGAATGCACCTGCCCGCCTCATCGAAACGCGCCTACCGCACGCCATACTCCCGGCACCCTTCCCAGCCAATCCCGCTCTGCGCCGTGCTCTGCAGCAGCCACTCCAGCGCTGGCTGGGCCTTGGGCAGGCTGTCGTGGAACTGGATCACGCCTTTGCGCCACAGCAACATCAGGGTCAACACCCGCTGCGCCGAGGCCTCGGCGGTCAACGGGCCGTCATCCTGGGCATCGATATCCCACAACGACACCCGCAGGTGCTGGCTGGCCATGAAGCCCTCGCCGTCACTGCGCCGCTGGCCATAGGGCGGGCGGAACAGCGGGACGTACTGCTCGGGCAGGTCTGCCTGCACGCGCGCCTGGCTGCGCCGCAGCGAGTCTTCCCACCCCTGCCACTGCGCATGGGAGCGATACTCCCAGCCCTGGATGCCCACGCACTGCCCGGCATACAACCTGGCCACAGGCCCTGCATCACGGCGCTGCTGGAGGCGGTTGCCGAGCACGAAGAAAATGCCATCGAGCTTCTGCCGGCGCAGAAACTCGGCCAGCGCATCGGAACTGCCGCCGGCAGGCGTCGGCCCGCCAACGAACGTCAGCAGAAACATCCGGTCATTGAGTTCCTCACCGCTGCGCTCGCGGCTGGAGAGCTTTTCGACCTCGCTGGTGGTCTGCGGGAACAGCGCCGCCTTGCGCAGTTGTTCATCGAGATAGCGGCTGTGGAACTGGTGGCTGGGCTCGACCCAACCGCTATAAAAGGTGCCCACATCGGCGGCGAAGGTTGCAGCCTGGGTGCGCAGATCGGCCATCGACTCCACCGGGTAGCAAAACGAGGCATCCTGCTCGCAACTGCGCTGGGCCTGCTGGTAGCTGCTCCACAAGCGCTGCCACATGCGCGCGCGCACTGCACGCACCACCGCCAGGTTGACCTGGCGCAGGCCCAGGCGCTGGGTCAGGGCGTGTTCATCGAGCATCTCGCTTTCGTGCAACACGCGGCCAAACGACAGGATCTCGGCCCGCGACGCCACATCGAACAGCGCCGGGCTGTCGACCTGCTCGGGCCAGAGCTTGCGGTCGAAGCTGACGAAATCCGCCGGAGCGGCCTGCGCGCCGAGGCTGAGCAGCCCGGCCAGCATGGCAAAAGCGATACGCACGATGGGCATTCTCCCTGTGTAGGCATGGCGCGCACTATAGCGCGCCAGTGGCTGATGGTCGGTGACTATCGTCGCCATAGTTTGGCGTTCCAAGGCTCGCCCCGTAGAATTGCCCGACGATTCCAGGAGCCGACCCGATGCTGACGGTGATTTCCCCCGCCAAGACCCTCGACTACGACACCCCGCCGGCCACCCAACGCCATACGCTGCCGCAGTATCTGGACGATTCCCAGGTGCTGATCGAGCAACTGCGCGAGCTGGCCCCGGCGCAGATCGCCGAACTGATGCACCTGTCGGACAAGCTCGCAGGCCTGAACGCCGCCCGCTTTGGCAGCTGGACCCCCGACTTCACACCGGCCAACGCCAAGCAGGCATTGCTGGCGTTCAAGGGCGATGTGTACACAGGGCTCGACGCAAACACCCTGAGCGAGGACGATTTCAGCTACGCCCAGGACCACCTGCGCATGTTGTCCGGCCTGTATGGCCTGCTGCGCCCGCTGGACCTGATGCAGCCGTACCGCCTGGAAATGGGCACCAAACTGGCCAACGCCCGTGGCAAAGACTTGTACGCATTCTGGGGCACGCGCATCAGCGAGTGGCTGAACCAGGCCCTGGCCGAGCAGGGTGATGACCTGTTGCTGAACCTGGCCAGCAACGAGTATTTCAGCGCGGTGAAGAAATCCGCCTTGAATGCGCGGGTGATCGACGTCGATTTCAAGGATTGGAAAAACGGCCAGTACAAGATCATCAGCTTCTATGCCAAGAAAGCCCGCGGCATGATGACCCGCTTCGTGATCGAGCAGCGCATCAACGACCCTGAACAGTTGAAGGGCTTCGATGTGCAGGGCTACTACTACAGCGCCGAGCAGTCCAAGCCAGACCATCTGGTGTTTCTGCGCGATCATGCCCAAGACTGAGATCAGCCTGTAAGGGCCTCATCGCAGGCTTGCGCCAGCTCCCACAGGGACCGGGCACAGCCGTGATATTGTGGGTTGACCCAGACCTTGTGGGAGATTCTATGGTTTTGTACAAACCTGTTCCCGCCAGACTTATCTCCTTGTGGCGAGCTCCTTTGTGGCGAGCGGGCTTGTCCCGCGTTGGGCTGCGCAGCAGCCCTGAAAACCCAAGGGGCTGCTGCGCAGCCC
>NZ_JABWRG010000150.1:0-7104 GCF_014268825.1 Pseudomonas sp. SWRI51
CACGACTCTCTATCATTTCCCACAGGATTGGGTCCAACCAGCAATGTTGCGGTTGAGCACGGCCCCTGTGGGAGCTGGCGCCAGCCTGCGATGAGGCCGGTGCAGGCGAGCCGGTTCACCCAGCCCAATCAATTAGCTGGCTGCTTGAACACATAAAACAGGTTCGGCTCGCTGACCAGGTACAGCGTCCCGGCCTCGTCCATCGCCAGCCCTTCAGCCTGCGGCACGGTCTTTTTCAAGCCCTGGAACCCCTTGCGCAACGACAAGGTGCTCAGTGGCCTGCCATCGACATCCAGCTCTATCACCAGCCGCGACTCATCCGACAGCGCCAGCAGGTGCCCGCTGCGCTCGTCGTATTGCAGGCTCGACAGGTCCCTGACGAACATCCGCGCATCACGCTTGCGGTCCTGCTCTACACGCACGGCATAAGGCTGCTCGGGGTCGGCATGGGGGAAACCATGCACCTCATAGATCAGCATGGGGTCGCGCTCCTTGGCCACGAACAGGCGTTTGCCCACCGAGTCATAGGCCAGCCCTTCAAAGCCCTTGTTGCCGTTCAAGCCGATCCCCAGGGTGAGCTGCTCGGCATCGCCCGCATCCAGAAACAGCGTGCTGTCATCCAGGCGCACGCGAATCAGCCGATGCTGGCGTTCATCGGTGATCACGTAACTGTTCGGGCCTACGTATTCCACCGCCTCCGGGTCGCCGAAACCGGTCAGCGGCACCCGGCGCAGAATGCGCCCGTCGAGCGAAAGCTCGATCAGCTCAGGATTCGAGTTGGTCACGGTAAACAAGGTTTTGCGGTCGGGGTCGTAGGTCAGCGCCGACACATCGTCGTTCAGGCCTTCGATGGGCTGCGCTTCAAGCGCCACCTGATAACGTTCAAGACCAATGCCTTGCTCGGCCGGCTGCCACCAGGCCTTGAGGTTGAACCAGCCGCGCTCGAACAGGCGGAATTCATGGGCAGCAACGCCAGCTAAAGCCAGCGCGACAAGCAGGACAGAGGCGGTGATCAGGCGGTAGCTTCGGCGCATCAGGGCAGGCTCGACAGAGTGAGTGCAGATCAAACCATTCAGAACTGAAGCAAACCTTAAAGTCAGAGCGGGAAACAACTGGCAGAGTTGTCAGTTTTTTCTGAAGCGATAGAAGAGGTTGGGCTCGCTGACGATGTACACCACGCCTTGATCGTCCATCGTCACGCCCTCGGCACGCGGAATGGTGTGCTTCAGGCCATTGAAGCCCCCCAGCAAGGTCATGAAACTGACCTGAGCGCCCTTGTCGTCGAGTTCGAGCAGCATGTTCGATTCGGCCGACAACGCCAGCAGGTGGCCGGTGCGCGGGTCGACTGCCAAGGCAGACAAGTTGCGCAGATCGAGCCCATCGCTAGGCAACGGGCTGCGGCCCTCTTTGCTCAAGGCATACAGGGTGGGCGGGCGCTCAGCGCCGATCAGCAGGCGCTGACGCATGGCGTCCCAGGCGATGCCCTCGAAGCCCTTGTTGCCCTCCGGGGACTCCCCCAGGTCAACGCCTTGATAGTCGCCGCGCTCCAGCGCCGTGGTGTTCGCATCGACCGTGACCTTTACAAAATCCCGTTGGCGCTCATCGACGATACCGATGCGGCCGTCCTCCAACACCACCACCCCTTCAGGGTTGGCCCAGCCATTGAGGGCGATCTTGCGCAGTACGTTGCCGTCCAGGTCTAGCTCGGCCAGGAACGGGTGCTTGCCCATGACGGCGAACAAGGTGCGGGTATGCGGGTTGAACGCCAGGTCCGAGGCTTCGTCGCGCTCCATGCCCGGCAGCGGCTTGGCGTCGATATCGGCAATGTACGCCGGCAGCCAGATGCTTTGCTCGCGCTCGCTGGTGGACTCGAAGCGTTCTTTGATCCACAGCAAGCCGCGGTCATCCCAGTGCATGGCCACCGCAACGCCATAACCGATCACGGCAAGCACGCCGAGCCATAGCGGCCAACGCAGCAACATTCGACGCCGTGGCGTTGGGGGTAAGGGTGAAGCGGAGGGGGTGACCATTATTGGGGGTCCTGTAGGCTTGCCGTAATGTCTTCCTAACGCCGGCGAACGGGCTCAAAGTGGCGCATTATCCGCAACGTTTGTGAAAAAAACGGCAAAACCTGCCAGGGGATGAAACGGCGACGGCCTGAAACCCTCGCCGCTTCAGGGTCAGAGCACCCGGCTCTCGAAGCGGCAGACACCTGGCAGCTCCAGCACCAGCTCGTCACCGACATTGAACGGGCCAACGCCCGCAGGGGTGCCGGTCAGGATCACGTCGCCGGCCTGCAGCGAGAAACACGCAGCCATATGCTTGATGATCGGGACAATGGGGTTGAGCATCAGCGCGCTGTTGCCGTCCTGGCGCACTTCACCGTTGATGGTCAGGCGTACCGGGATATCAGTCACATCAGCGAAGGTAGATGCAGCAACGAAAGGCGGCAGCACGCAGGCGCCGTCAAAGCTCTTGCACAACTCCCACGGCAAGCCCTGCTCTTTGAGCTTGCTCTGCAGGTCGCGCAGGGTCAGGTCCAGTGCCGGCGCATAACCGGAAATGGCGTCGAGCACCTCTTCATCGGTTGGCTTGGTCGACAGCGACTTGCCCAGCAACACGGCAATTTCGGCTTCGTAGTGCACCGAGCCACGTTCGGTCGGGATCTTGAAGCCACCCTCAAGCGGCACCACGCAACTGCCCGGCTTGATGAACAGCAGCGGCTCGCTGGGGATCGGGTTGTCCAGTTCCTTGGCATGCTCGGCGTAGTTGCGCCCGATGCATACCACCTTGCCCAACGGAAAGTGGATGTGGGTGCCGTCTACGTACTTGTGCTGGTAACTCATGGCCGACTCCTGTGAATACTGCTTTTATTCGAGAGCGAAGATCTTACCCGGATTCATGATGCCGTCAGGGTCGAATACGGCCTTGATTGCCTTCATGCAGGCGATTTCTTCGGGCGAACGGCTGTAACCCAGGTAATCGCGCTTGGTCATGCCCACGCCGTGCTCGGCAGAAATCGAGCCGTTATAACGCTCGACGATCTCGAACACCCACTTGTTGACCTTGGCGCAGGAGGCAAAGAACGCGTCCTTGCTCATGCTGTCGGGCTTGAGAATGTTCAGGTGCAGGTTGCCGTCGCCAATATGGCCGTACCAGACCACTTCGTAATCGGGGTAGTGTTCACTGACGATGGCGTCGATATCGCGCAAGAAATCGGGCACTTTCGACACTGTGACCGAAATGTCGTTTTTATACGGTGTCCAGTGCGAGATGGTTTCCGACAGGTACTCGCGCAGTTTCCACAGGTTTTTCAGCTGGGTCTCGCTCTGGCTCATCACCCCATCGAGCACCCAGCCTTGCTCCACACAATGCTCGAAGGTCGCCAGCGCCTCGTTGGCCACCTCTTCGGTGCTGGCCTCGAATTCCAGCAGGGCATAGAACGGGCAGGCGGTCTCGAACGGGGCAGGCACGTCGCCGCGCGCGAGGATCTTGGCCAGCCCTTTGTCAGAAAAAAACTCGAAGGCTGTCAGGTCAAGCTTGCCCTGGAAGGCATGCAGCACCGGCATGATCGCGTCGAAGTCCGGCGTGCCCAACACCATGGCGGTCAGGTTGCGCGGGGCACGATCCAGGCGCATGGTCGCTTCGACCACAAAGCCCAAGGTGCCCTCGGCGCCTATAAAGAGCTGGCGCAGGTCATAGCCGGTGGCATTCTTGATCAGGTCTTTGTTCAGTTCGAGCAACTCGCCCTTGCCGGTGACCACTTTCAGCCCGGCGACCCAGTTGCGGGTCATGCCGTAGCGGATCACTTTGATACCGCCGGCGTTGGTGCCGATGTTGCCGCCCACCTGGCTGGAGCCGCTGGAGGCGAAATCCACAGGGTAATAAAGGCCCTGTTCCTCGGCAAATTGCTGCAATTGCCGGGTGATGACGCCAGGCTGGCACACCACGGTGCGGTCGAATTCGTTGAACCCAAGAATCTGGTTCATGTAGTCGAAGGCCACCACCACTTCGCCATTGGCCGCCACGGCAGCCCCGGAAAGCCCGGTGCGCCCGCCGGAGGGCACCAGCGCAACCTGGTTGCGGCGCGCCCATTTGACGATGGCCTGCACCTGCTCGGCGGTCTTGGGGAACACGATGGCGGTGGGCGCAGGCGGGTAATGCTTGGTCCAATCCTTGCCGTAGGCCTCCAGCGAAGCCGGGTCGGTCAGCACCTTGCCCGGGTCGACAAGGGTCATCAGTTCATCAATTACCGCAGGGTGGGTCATCGCGGGAACTCTCGACTTATTCATAGTCACCCTGAGCACTCTTCACCTGTCGGTTTGAGCTCAGATTGTGTCGCGTATGCTAGCATAGCCGTCCCGCTGGTCGTGCTAAGGCCGATGCCGCGCCGCTTCACCCCCTCGCCATTTTTCTCCGGGATACAGGTTTAAGCAGATGAGCAAGACTTCTCTCGACAAGAGCAAGATCAGGTTCCTTCTTCTCGAAGGCGTCCACCAGAATGCCGTGGACACCCTCAAGGCTGCCGGCTACACCAACATCGAGTACCTCACAGGCTCGCTGCCCGATGCCGAACTGAAGGAAAAGATCGCCGATGCCCACTTCATCGGCATCCGCTCACGCACCCAACTGACCGAAGCGGTCTTTGATTGTGCGAAGAAACTGGTAGCGGTCGGCTGCTTCTGCATCGGTACCAACCAGGTCGACCTGGCCGCCGCCCGCGAGCGCGGCATTGCGGTGTTCAACGCACCGTACTCCAACACCCGTTCGGTTGCCGAGCTGGTGCTGGCCGAAGCCATCCTGCTGCTGCGCGGCATCCCCGAGAAAAACGCTTCCTGCCACCGTGGCGGCTGGATCAAGAGCGCGGCCAACTCGTTCGAGATCCGTGGCAAGAAACTGGGCATCGTCGGCTACGGCTCCATCGGCACCCAGCTGTCGGTACTGGCTGAAAGCGTCGGCATGCAGGTCTACTTCTACGACCCGCTGACCAAGCTGCCACTGGGCAACGCCACCCAGGTTGCCAGCCTGAACGAACTGCTGGGCCTGGCCGACATCGTGTCGCTGCACGTGCCTGAGCTGCCATCCACCCAGTGGATGATCGGCGAGAAAGAAATCCGTGCGATGAAAAAGGGCTCGATCCTGATCAACGCCGCACGCGGCACTGTAGTCGAGCTGGACCACCTGGCCGCTGCGATCAAGGACAAGCACCTGATCGGCGCCGCCATCGACGTGTTCCCGGTCGAGCCGCGCTCCAACGATGAAGAGTTCGAAAGCCCGCTGCGCGGCCTGGACAACGTGATCCTGACCCCGCACATCGGTGGTTCCACCGCCGAGGCGCAGGCCAACATCGGCCTGGAAGTGGCCGAGAAGCTGGTCAAGTACAGCGACAACGGTACTTCGGTGTCGTCGGTCAACTTCCCTGAAGTGGCGCTGCCGGCGCACCCAGGCAAGCACCGCCTGCTGCACATCCACGAAAACATCCCGGGCGTGCTCAGCGAGATCAACAAGGTCTTCGCCGAGAACGGTATCAACATTTCTGGTCAGTTCCTGCAAACCGACGAGAAAGTTGGCTACGTAGTGATCGACGTAGACGCCGAGTACTCCGACCTGGCGCAAGAGAAGCTGCAACACGTCAAAGGCACCATCCGCTCACGCGTATTGTTCTGACGCTGATTGCCGCATCGCGAAGGGAGGCCCTGGTGGCCTCCCTTTTTTTGTGCCCGCCTGGCGGTTATTTCACGTTGACGGTGATTTTTTGCGATTCCACAGCCGGCTTGAACGGCACATGGTAGGCATCGCCCAGCACCAGTTGCAGGGTGTGTTTGCCTGGGGTCAGGGTGATGGTGGTTTCGGTCTGCGCCTTGCCGAAGTGCAGCACCTGCGGGCCGGCGGGCAGGGCCACGCCGCTCTCAGGCATCAGGCTGGTAGGCAGCGGCGTATCGCTCAGCGGCGCCTTGTCGACATCGACCAGCAGGTGGTGATGGCCGCTGTGCGCGGTCTGATCGCCGGCAGGCTTGAGCGCGATGCCCTCGATACCGAATTTGACGGTGAAGGTCTTGTCGACGGTGGCGCCGTCGGCGGGGGAAACGATGAACACCTTGGCGTCCTTCGGTGGCTGCTGGCTCTTCAAGGCGTCGTTGGCGCAGGCCAGCACCGATGCCCCCATCAACAGACTGGCGACGGCAGCACGCGAAAATAGGCTTTTCATTCACTTCTCCTGTGATTCACTTCAATAGACCGCTATGACTTAAACGAGCGTAGCGGCAATTCACCATAGTCCAGTCACAGGGCGAGAGGTTCAAAAGCCTGTATAGAAAAATTTCTGCCGCGGTCAAACATCGGCGCGATGACGGGGTCATAGGCTGCGTTCGACCGGGGCGGGGGAAACAAGCCGCGGCGAATGAAATTTATCTGCCGAAGAAGAAAAGGGGCACTCATGCGTTTGACCATTGGTGTACTGCTGGCTGCGCTATTCAGCCCGCTGGCCCAGGCCGACCTGATCGACGAAATCAACGATCGCGGAGAACTGCGGATTGCCGTACAGGGCGATGCCGCGCCTTATGCCTTCAAGGAAGAAGACCACCTCACCGGGTTCGACATTGAACTGGGGCAAGAACTGGCCAAAGAGCTGAACCTGCGCGCCGAGTTTATCGAAGCGACCGGCGACGAGGTGCTGCCCGGCGTCAGTGAGGGCAAGTTCGATATCACCGTGAACAAGGCCGACAGCAAGCTGGCCGACAACCTCGATGCCAGCCAGTCGTTCAGTGACGAGAAGCTGGTCATACCGTTCCAGAAGGACAACCCGGCGTTCGAGAGTGCGCTGAACAACGCGCTGCAGCGGATCAAGGATGATGGGCGCCTGGGGGCGCTGCAAGACAAGTGGTTCAAAGGCGCCAGCCAGACTGCGGCGGGGCAGTAACACCGCGGCGCAGCCATCGCAGGCTAGCGCCAGCTCCCACAGGGACCGCGCCAGGCAGCGATATTCAGGCCTGGCTCAGACTCCTGTGGGAGATTCTATGGTTTCGGGCAAGCCTGTTCCCGCCAGATATATCTCCTTGTGGCGAGCGGGCTTGCCCCGCGTTGGGCTGCGCAGCAGCCCCTTGG
>NZ_JABWRG010000151.1:0-6980 GCF_014268825.1 Pseudomonas sp. SWRI51
TGCTGCGCAGCCCAACGCGGGACAAGCCCGCTCGCCACGACTCTCTATCATTTCCCACAGGATTGGGTCCAACCAGCCATGTTGCGGTTGAGCACGGCCTGCGATGAGGCCGCCACAAGCGTGCACAAAACCATGGCATCTCCCAAGCACCCGCCTTGGTAATCGTGGCGTGATCAGACCCCTTGCGGAATATCCTCGCCACCCAGTGCCTCGAACAGCGCCGGGAGGAATTCCTTGAAGGTCATCATCATCAGCAGGAAGCTGGCATCGAACTGCTGCGCCGCTTCGTCGCCGCCATCCTGCTCGGCCTGCTCTTGCAGCAGCTCCTCGAACTTCAAGCGCTTGATCACGGTTTTGTCGTCCAGCACGAACGACAGCTTGTCCTGCCAGGCCAGGGCCAGTTGCGTGACCACCTTGCCGGTGCTCAGGTGCAGCTGGATCTCTTCGCCGGTCAGGTCCTGACGCTTGCAGCGCACAATGCCGCCGTCTTCGGCGGTGTCGCGCAGCTCGCATTCATCGAGCACGAAGAAGTCGGCGGCAGGGGCCTGGGCCTTGACCCAGTCGGTCATGGTCGCAACAGGCGCAACTTTGACGGTGACCGGGCGCACGGGTAGCGAGCCCATGACTTCACGCAGGGTCGACAGCAGGTCTTCGGCGCGCTTGGCGCTGGCCGAGTTGACCAGGATCAGGCCCTGGCGCGGGGCGATGGCAGCGAAGATCATCGAGCGGCGGATGAACGCGCGCGGCAGGAAGGCCTGGATGATCTCGTCCTTGATCTGGTCGCGCTCCTTTTTATAGACCTTGCGCATTTGCTCGGCCTCGATCTCCTCGACCTTTTCCTTCACCGCATCGTTGACCACGCTGCTGGGCAGGATGCGCTCTTCTTTACGCGCCGCAATCAGCAGGAACTCGCCGCTGACGTGCACCAGGGGTGCGTCTTCGCCTTTGCCGAAAGGGGCGACGAAACCGTAGGTGGTCAGTTCCTGGCTGGCGCAGGGGCGGGCCGGCTTGCTGGCCAGGGCGGTTTCCAGTGCTTCAGGCTCGAACGGGACATCCTGGGTCAGGCGGTAGGTCAGCAGGTTCTTGAACCACATGGGGTGAATCTCTCCTTAATGCATAAGGCGGGCATTATTCTCCGAGCAGAGGTTCCAGGCCAACCCTGTCATTGGGCCAGTAGCTGCTATTAAGGAAGAAAAGGGGGTGGCGCTAGGTCTTTGAAAAATATTCAAAATAATTTGAAAAAAGTGCTTGCCAGGGTGGGGTGTCGTCCGTAGAATGCGCGCCACACCGAGACGAAGGGTGATTAGCTCAGCCGGGAGAGCATCTGCCTTACAAGCAGAGGGTCGGCGGTTCGATCCCGTCATCACCCACCACTCGATGTATAGCGCGGCGGTAGTTCAGTCGGTTAGAATACCGGCCTGTCACGCCGGGGGTCGCGGGTTCGAGTCCCGTCCGCCGCGCCATATTATGCTTCAAGGCCCACTGAACACCTTGAGGCAACAGACAAAGCGACCCTAGGGTCGCTTTTTTTGTGTCTGGCTTTTTGTCAGAATGCCCCCTGTCCGCCGCCCGTGGCCAGCAGGCCGAGCGCCGGGTCTTTCCGCAAGCAAGAGACCGACCATGCAGGATGCCAGCTTCTCTACTCCCGCCGCACCGCTCCTGGGTATCGACCTGGGTACCACCAACAGCCTGATTGCCGTCTGGCAGCAAGGCGAAGCGCGCCTGATCGCCAACGCCTTGGGTGAAGTGCTGACCCCTTCGGTGGTCAGCGTCGATGACGACGGCAGCATTCTGGTCGGCCAGGCCGCCCGTGCCCGCCTGGCCACCCATCCTGAGCGCACTGTGGCTGCGTTCAAACGTTTTATGGGCAGCGACAAGCAATACGTCCTCGGCGAACACCGTTTTTCCCCCGAAGAGCTGTCGGCGTTGGTGCTCGGTGCCCTGAAGCAGGACGCCGAGGCCTACCTCGGTTGTCCGGTCAGCGAGGCGGTCATCTCGGTGCCGGCCTATTTCAGCGACGAGCAGCGCAAGCGCACAGTGTTCGCGGCAGAACTTGCCGGGCTCAAGGTGCAGCGGCTGATCAACGAACCCACCGCCGCCGCCATGGCCTACGGCCTGCACGAGCAGAAGTGCGAGCGCACGCTGGTGTTCGACCTGGGCGGCGGCACTTTCGATGTGACCGTGCTGGAATACGCGCTGCCGCTGATCGAAGTACATGCGTCCACCGGCGACAACTACCTGGGCGGTGAAGACTTCACCGAAGCGCTGCTGCAAGCCTGCATGCGCGATTGGGGCTTGAAGCCCGAGACCATGCAGCCCCAGGCGCTGGCCAGCCTGTCCGATGCGGTCGAGCAGTTCAAGCGCGAGCTGGGCGAGAGCGGTGCCACGCTGCGCTGGAGCGGCGATGGCGAGCCCCGCGAATGGCCGGTGGACGAGCTCAAGTTGCAGTCGATCTGGGCGCCGTTGCTGGCGCGGGTCCGCGCACCCATCGAACAGGCCCTGCGCGATGCGCGGCTGAGCCCGCGCGAGCTGGACAGCCTGGTGCTGGTGGGCGGCGCAACACGCATGCCGCAGGTGCAGCAACTGGTGGCCAAGCTGTTTGGTCGCCTGCCATACCGTCACCTGGACCCAGACACCATCGTCGCCCTCGGCGCCGCCAGCCAGGCAGCCTGCAAGGCGCGCGACGCCGCCATCGACGAGCTGATCCTGACCGATGTGTGCCCTTACACCCTGGGTATCGCCTCGTCCCGTGGCAGCGATGTCACCGGCGCGTTCTCGCCGATCATCGAGCGCAACACCATTATCCCGACCTCCAAGGTGCAGCGTTTCTACAGCACCCATGCCGAGCAGAAAGAAGTGCGCATCGCCGTGTACCAGGGCGAGCGCCCGTGGGTACGCGACAACATTCTGGTGGACAGCTTCGATGTGCCGTTGCGCCCGACCGGTGAGATCCAGTCGCTGGATGTGCGCTTCAGCTACGACATCAACGGCCTGCTGGAAGTGGACGTGACCTTCATTGAAAGTGGCCAGAAACACAGCCACAGCATTGACCGCAGCCCCACAGGGCTGGACGCCGATGCGCGCCAGGCCAGTGAACAGCGGCTGGCCAAGCTGAAGATCCACCCGCGCGACACCTTGCCCAACCGCACCCTGCTGGCGCGTCTTGAGCGCGCCTGGATGCAGAGCCTGGGTGATGAACGCGAGTTGATCAGCAGCTGGCTGGACGCCTTCAATCAGGTGCTGGCAGGCCAGCAGGCCACTGATATCAACCGCGAGCGCCAGGCCTTGAGCCGGGCGCTCGACGACCTGCGTTACTGACCGTTGATGCGGCGCAAGGTGGCCTGCAGGCCGCCTTGCAACGGGTCGGCAACACCCGGCGGCGGGCCGTAGCGGTTCGGCAGCTTGTCGCCGGGGGCCACCAGCAGCAACAGCGGCAGGAACGGCACAACACGGCTCAGCGCCAGCAGCAACAGCAGCGATGGCACCCCGCGGCCCAAGTCGCGCAGGCGGCGCAGTGTGCCGCTGACCATTGCCAGCACCAGCACCACGGACATGGCCGCCATCATCCACGGTGACTGCAGCATCAACACGCCACTCAACACCACCGCCAGCAGGTGCAGGCTGTAGCCTGTGCGGTTCAGCCGGCTCTTGAGCTTCCAGAATGCCCAAGGTGCAGGTTGCGGCTGTAGCGGATCGTTGTTGAGCATGCGCTCGCCCCAGGACAGCACGGCCATGGCCGCGCAGCGCAGCCCTGGGTCCTGGTTCGGGTCGTCCTTGACCTTTTGCAGCGCGCGCAAGGCGCGGGTGCTGGGCAGGGTGCACTGCACCAGCAAGTGTTCCAGGGCATCTGTCAGCCCGTCGACCTGCGTCTTGTCCAGGCTGTACTCACGCAGCGCCGCGGCCGGTGGGGTGCGCAGCTTGCCGTTGACCAGGTCGCGCCGCCAAGGGTCGAACCAGGCGCCATGCAGATCGACCGCTTCAAGGCGATTGCGCAGGCGCGTGCGCCGTTCTTCGTCCAGCGAGCGGTCGTGATACAGCACTGCGCACAGCAGCATGTAACCCAGCGGATGGTCTTCGAGCAGGCGGCCGTCGTCATTGTCCAGGCAGTCGGCCAGCAGCTCGGCCTGTGGCAGGCGCTCGCTTTCCAAGGCGCGCTGCAGGGTCGACAGGCGGGTGGCAAGGGTGGCCTGTGCGGCATCGCTGCGGTCCAGGCTGCCGAGCAATCCGCCGCCCTGATGGTTCAGCAACAGGTTGTGGGTGGCCGCAAACTGATGCTCCGGCGTGTACTGCAACTGGCCCGGCAGGGCTGGGTCGATCATGGCCAGCCAGCGGGTCGGCTGGTCGAGGGTGGCGAGCATGAACAACTGCTGGCGGTGCCATTGCCACAGCGCGTCGCCTTCAGGCATCGGCGGCAGGGTCACGCCATCTTCGGCCATTTGGCCCTGCAACTTCATGGCAAATGGCACGGTGAACATGCGCGGCATGTCGAAGTGGCGGTTGAGCTCGTACACCGCCTGGGCCGAATACTGGCGCATGCGCCGCAGCCATTCGCGGCACGCCGAGCGTACGGAATCTTCAAGCAGGCCGTCAGGCATTTCGGCACCCGGCTGGGTGTCCCGGCAATACTCTGCCAGCGCCAGGGCAACGGGATTGTGCTCAAGCCAGTGCAGTTGTTGCGCGGCCTGGCGCTGGAAGCCTTCGATGATCAAACCGTCCAGCGGGTCGTCGCTTGGGCGCTGTTCGAGTATCAGGCGCAGCAAGCCGCTTTCGCCGCGCTGCAGGGCCCAGGCCTGCCAGTACAGGCGGTGCAGTTCGCTGTCGTCCTGGATTTGCAGCAGCCAGGCCAGCAGCGGCAGTTCGTCGTCGCCGTCCAGCCGCCAGTCGATGAAGGTCGCGGCGATGCCACCCAACTGCCGGTGCGAAGCCTCCGCCCAGCGCGACAGGGTTTGCGGCGTCTGCCCGGGGCTGCCCCAGAGGTGCGCAGCGTCGTCAAGCTCTGCTGGCCAGCTGTCCGGGTTGCTCAGGCGGTCGAACGCCTGAATCAGCAATGGCAGGCGCTGCGGCTGATGATGCGCGCACAGCTCCAGCAGCCAGCGCTCGGCTTGCGGGTGTTGGTACTCTCGATACAGGCGCAGCCAGCATTCCAGCGCTTGCTCTTCGGCGCCCAAGGCATTGGCCTGGGTGGCAAGCATGTAGAGCAGGTCGGCGTTGTCTTCGCCTTGCTCCTTGCGCGCCTGCAGTTGCGCATAGAACGTCTGGTTGGGAATCGCGGCATGGCAGAACTGCTCGGTCAGCCGCTGGATGAGCACTGGGTCGTCCGGGATCGCCAGGCAGGTATGCGTGCTGACGAAATCGGCGTACTCGAACAACGGGCGCTGCTGGTAGGTGTATTCGAGGCTTCGGAAATACCACAGGGTTTCCATTTGCGCCGCGGGTGGCCAGTCGCGCATCAACCCGGTGTCGAACGGGTCGGGCTGTTCGAAGCGGTTGAGCAGAGCTTCGATCTGCTGCGGGTTGTCCAGGCGCAGCAACTGGTCCGCCCAGGCCATGCGCTTGGCCAGCAGGTTGACGCAGTTGTGCGACAGGGGGCCGGAGTCGTACAAGGCATGCAACAGGGGCTTGCTGATGTCGTCCAGCTCGTTGAGCGGCAGCTCGTCCAGCTCGGCGATGTAGGCCTGCCACACCGGTGGGTCGAAACGCAGGCTCGGTTCTTCGAGGATGGTATAGAAGCGCTGCAGCGCCGGGTGGGGCGGCGGCGGCTCGTGGTGGGTTTCAGGATCCGGGTCGAGATCGTCTTCGCGGGCCAGGCGCAGGGCTTGCTCGTAGGCTTCGCGCAGGGCCTGGAAGCCCTCCGGGTCGGTTTCCGGGTGGTGCGCCGGCAGCCGGCCACGGTAGGCCAGGCGGATGGCATCGAGGTCCTGGGTTGGCTCGATGCCCAGACGAATCCAGCAACTCATGACCAGCAGTCCTCTTCCAGGGTGTCGGGGCGGGGTGGCTCGGGTATGTCCAGATCCCACGGCAGGCTGGCAAACAGGTCAAGCGCGCCCATGCGCAGGTTGAGCTGGATGCAGCGGTTCCAGTGCTCGTTGCCTTGGCGTTCGAGGTTGGCGGCCAGGGTGTCGTCGCTGGAGTCGCCGACGTTCCACAGCGCCTTGCCGAACAGGTAGCCGGCCTGGTAGCTGCGCCAGCGGTTGTAGTAGTGGCGCGCGCGCAGGGCCAGGCGGTAGTGCAGGTAGAGGCTTTCGTCCAGGGTCACGAAACCCTTCTTGACCCCGGCGCGCAGCAAAAAGCCCATGCGCCCCAGGTCCCAGGCACGGGTGCCGCCCGGCCCGCAGTCGGGGTAGGTGCGCGCGGCATATTCGTGAAGGATGCGCTGGCGCGGAGTAAGGGTATCGAGCAGTGCCTGCCACTGGCTGGGCAGGCAGCGTTGGTATTGCCAGTAGGCGCCGCTGAGTTCGGTGGCGTGGCCGGTGTCGGCCATGCCCAGCATGTCGAGCAACTGCGCGCGGTTGGCGATGCCCCACCAGCGTTCAAGGTCGGTCTCGTCCTTGCCTTCGTAGTATTGCGGGGCGGTATAGCTGGCGCCGTTGAGCGCGGCCATGGGTGCTGAAAGCGCGTGCAGCCAGTTCTGCGCGGAGTCTTCCATGAACAGGGTCCTTGAGGCGCGGGAAATGGCGCGGATTGTAAAGCAATGGCCGGGTCAAGATAAATGTCGGGTGCGGGGTTTGCGGGGTGGCGCACGCCTTTACCGGCCTCGCTTTTGATTGTGTAGGAGCGGCCTTGTGTCGCGAATGGGGTGCGAAGCGCTCCCAGCATTTGCGCACCATCCTGATATCGCAGGGGCTGCTACGCAGCCCTTTCGCGACACGAGGCCGCTCTCATAGAACAAACGCTAACTGTCTGATTCACATCGAAACGTGGGAGCGGGCTTGCCCCGCGATAGCGATCGCACTGCCAGCATCGCATCGCGGGGCAAGCCC
>NZ_JABWRG010000152.1:0-6862 GCF_014268825.1 Pseudomonas sp. SWRI51
GGGCTGCTCCGCAGCCCTTTCGCGACACAAGGCCGCTCCTACACAATCAAAAGCGACTTGCCCGAAACCATAGAATCCCCCACAAAGACTGCGCACAAGCACACTATCGAGCGCTTGCCAGGGTTCCTGTGGCTGGCGATAGCCTGCGATGAGGCCGGTGCAGGATTGGATATAGCCGATGTGTATGCGGGCTTGTACTCTGCGCGACCTGCAACCCATTGAGGGCCATATAGCTTCCAGCTATAACCCCCAACAATTGCGTGATATGGCCTGGAACTGTTTGCCGGTATGATAGGCACCCCCGCCGTCCGGATTGCGAAAACGCCCATGACTTTGCAGTACCCAACCATCGCCGATTGCGTCGGCAACACGCCTCTGGTTCGCCTGCAGCGTCTCGCCGGGGAAACCAGCAACACCTTGCTGCTCAAGCTCGAAGGCAATAACCCGGCAGGTTCGGTCAAGGACCGCCCGGCGTTGTCGATGATCACCCGCGCCGAGCTCAGCGGCCAGATCAAACCCGGTGACACGCTGATCGAGGCCACCTCCGGCAACACCGGCATTGCCCTGGCCATGGCCGCTGCCATCAAGGGCTACAAGATGATCCTCATCATGCCCGACAACTCCACCGCCGAACGCAAGGCGGCCATGACCGCCTACGGCGCCGAGCTGATCCTGGTCACCCGCGAAGAGGGCATGGAAGGCGCCCGTGACCTGGCCGACAGGCTGCAAGCCGAGGGTCGGGGCCTGGTGCTCGACCAGTTCGCCAACGGCGACAACCCGCTGGCCCACTACCACGGCACCGGCCCGGAAATCTGGCAGCAGACCCACGGCCAAGTTACGCACTTCATCAGTTCCATGGGCACCACCGGTACCATCATGGGCTGCTCGCAGTACCTCAAGGAACAAAACCCGGCCGTGCAGATTGTCGGCCTGCAACCGATGGAAGGCTCGTCGATCCCCGGCATTCGCCGCTGGCCGCACGAGTACCTGCCGAAGATCTTCGACGCCACCCGCGTCGACCAGGTGCTGGACATGTCCCAGCAGGAAGCCGAAGACACCACCCGCCGTCTGGCCCGCGAAGAAGGCATCTTCTGCGGCGTTTCCTCCGGCGGTGCGGTGGCCGGCATGCTGCGCCTGTCGCGCGAAGTCGAGAACGCGGTCATGGTTGCGATCGTCTGCGATCGTGGCGACCGCTACCTGTCCACCGGCCTGTTCGATCCCGCCTGATGTCAAAGAAAAAACCTAGCGGCGGCCTGCGCTTCCAACCGGCCGGCGGCGAGCGCAGCACCCAGGTGCCAGTGGGCAAGAAGCAGCGTCTGAGCATCGAGCGTGTCAGCGGCGATGGCCGCGGCATTGCCTTCATTGACGGGCGCACCTGGTTCGTCAGCGGCGCGCTGGCCGGTGAAGAGGTCGAAGCGCGGGTGCTCGGCGCCCGTGGCAAGGTGGTCGATGCGCGCCTGGAGCGCGTGTTCCAGGCCAGCGCCGAGCGCCGCGAAGCACCGTGCAAGCACTACCAGCGCTGCGGCGGCTGCACCTTGCAGCACCTGCCCCACGAAGGCCAGTTGGCGCTCAAGCAGCGCCTGCTCGCCGAGCAATTGCAGCGTGTGGCCGGCCTGCAGCCCGAAGCATGGGCCGCGCCACTGTGCGGGCCGGAATTCGGCTACCGTCGCCGCGCCCGAGTGGCGGTGCGCTGGGACCACAAAGCCCGCCAGCTGGATGTCGGCTTCCGGGCCGAAGCCAGCCAGGACATCATCGCCATCGATGAGTGCCCAGTGCTGGTACAACCCTTGCAGGCGATCCTGCGCCATTTGCCGACCGTACTGCGCAGCCTGGCCAAGCCCCAGGTAGTGGGGCATGTCGAGCTGTTCAGTGGTACTGCGCAAGCGTTGCTGGTGCGCCATGTGGCGCCCTTGGCAGAAGACGACCTGGCGCGCCTTGGTGCGTTCTGCCAGGAGGCCGGTGCGCAGCTGTGGCTGCAAGGCGAAGGTGAGCCGCAGCCGGTCGATGCCACCGCGGCGCTGGGCTTTACGCTGCAGCCGTGGGGGCTGGAGCTGGCCTGGCGGCCGGGTGACTTTGTGCAGGTCAATGCCCAGGTGAACGACCTGATGGTTCAGCAAGCGCTGGAGTGGCTCGCGCCACAGGCTGACGAGCGGGTGCTGGACCTGTTCTGCGGCCTTGGCAACTTTGCCCTGCCATTGGCCGGGCTTGCCCGCGAGGTGGTGGCGGTGGAAGGCGTGCAGGCCATGGTCGAGCGCGCCGCAGGCAACGCCCGCAACAACAATGTGCATAACGCGCAGTTTTTTCAGGCCGATTTATCGCAGCCTTTGGCCGGCGCCGGATGGGTCGCCGAAGGCTTTTCTGCGGTACTCTTGGACCCACCACGCGACGGCGCCTTTGATGTGGTGCAAGGCATCAAACAGCTCGGCGCAAAACGGCTGGTCTACGTATCGTGCAACCCGGCCACGCTGGCGCGAGACGCGCAGGTGCTGGCAGGGCAGGGGTACCGGTTAAAAAGGGCCGGGATTCTCGACATGTTTCCTCAGACGGCGCATGTCGAAGCCATGGCGTTATTTGAAGCGGGTCAGCCAGGCTGACTCTCTTGGTGCAGCCTTCAGGGACTGAGGGCCGTACAGTTGATAGCCAGTGCACCCGCGTGGTGCGCTGTATGGAAAGGTAAAGCAAAGATGGTACAGGTGAGAGTGCACCAGCCGGTCAATACCGACGGCAGTATCAATCTCGAAGCATGGCTCGATCATGTGGTGAGCGTCGATTCGCAGCTTGATCGCGCAGCGCTGAAAGAAGCCTGCGAGTTCGCCCAGGAAATCGAAAAAAAGGGTAACCCGGCCAAGCATTCATGGGCCGATGGTACCTCCAGTTTTCAGGCCGGGCTTGAAATCGCCGAAATTCTGGCTGACCTCAGGCTCGACCAGGATTCACTGGTGGCAGCCGCCATCTACCGCTCGGTACGTGAAGGCAAGGTAACCCTTGCCGAAGTCGGCCAGCGCTTTGGGCCGGTGGTGTCCAAGCTGATCGACGGCGTGCTGCGCATGGCGGCCATCAGTGCCAGTTTCAGCCCGCGCCAGTCGCTGGTGCTGGGCTCCCAGGCGCAGGTCGAGAACCTGCGCAAGATGCTCGTGGCCATGGTCGATGATGTGCGTGTCGCGCTTATCAAGCTGGCCGAGCGCACCTGCGCCATTCGGGCCGTCAAAGGCGCCGATGACGAAAAACGCCTGCGGGTTGCCCGTGAGGTCGCGGACATCTACGCACCGCTGGCCCACCGCCTTGGCATCGGCCATATCAAGTGGGAACTCGAAGACCTTTCGTTCCGCTACCTTGAGCCTGACCAGTACAAGCAGATCGCCAAGCTGCTGCACGAGCGCCGCCTCGACCGCGAGCGCTTCATCAGCGATGTGATGAACCAACTGCAGAACGAGCTGCTGGCCACCGGCGTCAACGCCGATATCAGTGGCCGGGCAAAACACATCTATTCGATCTGGCGCAAAATGCAGCGCAAAGGCCTGGAATTCAGCCAGATCTACGACGTTCGCGCCGTGCGCGTGCTGGTGCCTGAGGTGCGCGACTGCTACACCGCGCTGGGTATCGTGCACACGCTGTGGCGGCACATCCCCAAGGAGTTCGACGACTACATCGCCAACCCCAAGGAAAACGGCTACCGCTCGCTGCACACCGCGGTGATCGGCCCCGAGGGCAAGGTGCTGGAAGTGCAGATCCGCACCCACTCCATGCACGAGGAAGCCGAGCTGGGCGTATGCGCGCACTGGCGCTACAAGGGTACCGATGTAAAGTCCGGCTCCAACCACTACGAAGAAAAAATCTCCTGGCTGCGCCAGGTGCTGGAATGGCACGAAGAGCTGGGCGATATCGGCGGCCTGGCCGAGCAGCTGCGCGTCGATATCGAGCCGGACCGGGTGTACGTCTTCACCCCTGATGGCCACGCCATCGACCTGCCCAAAGGCTCGACGCCGCTGGACTTCGCCTACCGCGTACACACCGAAATCGGCCACAACTGCCGTGGCGCGAAGATCAACGGCCGCATCGTGCCGTTGAACTACAGCCTGCAGACCGGCGAGCAGGTGGAGATCATCACCAGCAAGCACGGCAACCCCAGCCGTGACTGGTTGAACTCCAACCTTGGCTACGTGACCACATCGCGGGCGCGGGCCAAGATTGTCCACTGGTTCAAGCTGCAGGCCCGTGACCAGAACGTCGCCGCCGGCAAGACCCTGATCGAGCGTGAACTCAGCCGCCTGGGCCTGCCCCAGGTCGACTTCGAGCGTCTGGCCGAAAAAGCCAACGTCAAGACCGCCGAGGACATGTTCGCAGCGCTTGGCGCCGGTGACTTGCGCCTGGCGCAGATGGTCAACGCCGCCCAGCAACTGCTTGAGCCCGAGCGCATCGAGCAGGTCGAGCTGATCCCGCGCCAGGCCCGTGGCATTCGCGCCGGCAAGCGCAGCGATATCCAGATCCAGGGTGTCGGCAACCTGCTCACGCAGATGGCCGGCTGCTGCCAGCCGTTGCCGGGCGATGCCATCGTCGGCTACATCACCCAAGGCCGGGGCGTGAGCATTCACCGCCAGGACTGCGCCTCGGTGCTGCAATTGAGCGGCAAAGAGCCGGAGCGAATGATTCAGGTCAGCTGGGGCCCGATCCCGGTGCAGACGTATCCGGTGGATATCGTCATCCGCGCTTACGACCGTCCCGGCCTGCTGCGCGACGTGTCGCAGGTGCTGCTCAACGAGAAGATCAACGTGCTGGCGGTCAACACCCGTTCGAACAAGGAAGACAACACCGCGCTGATGTCGCTGACCATCGAAATCCCTGGCCTGGATGCCCTTGGGCGCCTGCTTGGGCGGATTTCGCAGTTGCCCAACATCATCGAGACGCGGCGTAACCGTACCCCTTGAAACTGCGGCGCCCGCTTTGCAAGCCACCCTGCCAAGCGGGCGCCGTCGAAGGACCTGCCACCATGACCTACACCCTCGACGACCTGCTGCACCTGATGGCGCGGCTGCGTGACCCGCAGTACGGCTGCCCCTGGGACCTCAAGCAGACATACGCAAGCATCGTCCCGCATACCCTCGAAGAAGCCTACGAGGTGGCCGACGCCATCGAGCGCGGCGACTTCGCGCACTTGCAAGGCGAGCTCGGTGACCTGTTGTTCCAGGTGGTCTACTACAGCCAACTGGCCCGCGAAGAAGGGCGTTTCGAGTTCGCCGGGGTGATCGACTCGATTACCCGCAAGCTGATTCGCCGCCACCCCCATGTGTTCCCCACCGGTGAGCTGTATGCCCCGCTGGATACCCCGGCCCTGAGCGAGGACCAGGTGAAGTCGCGCTGGGAAGAAATCAAGGCCGAGGAGCGCGCCGAAAACCGCGAACCCGAGCAGCTATCGCTGCTCGACGACGTGCCGGCAGCCTTGCCTGCGTTGTCCCGTGCGGCCAAGCTGCAAAAGCGCGCGGCCACGGTCGGCTTCGACTGGCCGGACGCGCTGCCAGTGCTGGACAAGGTGCGCGAAGAGCTCGACGAAGTGTTACAAGCCATGGCCGATGGCGACAGCGATGCGCTGGAAGATGAACTCGGCGACCTGCTGTTTGCCACCGTCAACCTGGCCCGCCACCTCAAGCACGACCCAGAAAACGCCCTGCGCCGCGCCAACCGCAAATTCGAGCGGCGTTTCCGATTTATCGAACAGGCATTGCGCGAGCAGGGCCTGAACCTCCAAGATCGTACCCTCGACGAGCTGGACGCCCTCTGGGGCGAGGCCAAGCGTCAGGAAAAGAACCTGCCCAGCTGCGGCTGAGCCGATGCCAGAGTGAGTGAACACCCCCATGAGCCTTTCCCTTCGCGACCAATTGCTCAAAGCCGGTCTGGTCAACCAGAAACAGGTCTCGCAGACCAACAAAGCGCAGAAAAAACAGAAACGCATGGAGCACAAGGGCCAGGTCGAGGTGGATGACACCCAGCAGCGCCTGGCCAAGGAAGCCATGGCCGAAAAGGCCAGGAAGGACCAGGAGCTGAACCGTGCGGTCCAGGAGAAGGCCGAGCAGAAAGCCCGTGCCGCGCAGGTCAAGCAATTGATCGAAGCGACCCGTCTGCCAAAGCTGACCACCGAGGACTACTTCAACTTCGTCGATGACAAGAAGGTCAAGCGCATCGCCGTCAACGCCCTGATGCGCAGCAAGCTGAGCAACGGCGCACTGGCCATCGTCGCCCACGGTGGCGGCTATGAGGTGGTGCCGCGTGAGTCGGCGCTGAGGATCCAGGAGCGTGACCCCCACCGCATCCTGCTGCTCAACACCCATGTCGAAGAAGCCGACGAGGCTGATGATCCGTATGCGGCCTACAAGATCCCGGACGATCTGATGTGGTAAACCTGAAAAACCCCGCCGCGGCGGGGTTTTTCATTTAAAGACGGGGTCATTGCGTACGGTGCTGGTTTTCCTGGGCTTCCAGTTCGTTGCGGTACTGCTGAGCCTGGTGCTCTTCATGGAACATGCCGACCAATTGACCTTGCTGATGCACGTCCCAGATCCGCACACCAGCGGCCAGGCCTTCGTGGGACATTTTCGATTCGTCGCGTTCGGTTACTTTGACTGTCATCGCTGAACTCCACTGCTAGGATTTGGCTGCGGCACTGTGTCGCAGGTCTTCTTTATAGATTCAGTTAGCAGGCTAAGTAAATAAAACAGCGATTAAACAAATTTCATGAAAGCGTTTGGGTTGGGCAGGGCACCACAGCCGACGCGCTCGCGTGTAGGAGCGGCCTTGTGTCGCGAAAGGGCTGCGTAGCGGCCCCAGGATCTCGGCGGCAGGCAAGATCGTCGGGGCTGCTCCGCAGCCC
>NZ_JABWRG010000153.1:0-6441 GCF_014268825.1 Pseudomonas sp. SWRI51
TTCGCAGCCCTTTCGCGACACAAGGCCGCTCCTACACAATCAAAAGCGACTTGCCCGAAACCATAGAATCTCCCACAAGGGACCGCGTCAGCTGCGATATGGGTATCTGGCTCAATGCCTGCGATGAGGCCGGAACGGCCTGCACATAACTGCGCCCCCGAGGTCAGCGCTTGCCAGTGGACGGCAAAAACACCGCCAGCAAACCGAACAACGGCAGGTAAGAGCACACCGTGTACACGTACTCGATACCGCGCAGGTCGGCCACGTAACCCAGCAATGCCGCGCCAATGCCGCCAAAGCCGAACATCAGGCCGAAGAAGATCCCGGCAATCATGCCGACATTGCCCGGCACCAGTTCCTGGGCATACACCACGATGGCCGAGAACGCCGAGGCCAGGATGAAGCCGATCACCAGGCTCAGGACGGTGGTCCAGAACAGGTCGGCATACGGCAACACCAGGGTGAATGGCGCCACGCCCAGAATCGAGAACCAGATTACCGCCTTGCGCCCGATACGGTCACCGATCGGCCCGCCGAAGAAGGTGCCGGCAGCCACCGCGCCCAGGAACAGGAACAGGTGCAACTGCGAGCTGGCCACCGACAGCTGGAACTTCTCGATCAGGTAGAAGGTGAAGTAGCTGGTGAAACTGGCCATATAGAAGTACTTGGAGAACACCAGCAGGCCCAGCACCACCAACGCCGCCACCACCCGCTGGCGCGAAATGCCGTGGGTGGCTTGCACCGCTTTGCGCGCCTTGGCCTGGTTGAGGTGCTCCTTGTACCAGCGGCGCAGTATCAAGGTGACGCCAAAGAAGAACAGCGCCGCCAAGCCGAACCAGGCGACGTGGGTCTGGCCAAACGGGATGACAATGGCCGCCGCCAACAGCGGGCCGAAGGCAGAACCGGTGTTGCCGCCCACCTGGAAGGTCGACTGCGCCAGGCCGAAGCGCCCGCCCGAGGCCAGCCGCGCGATACGCGAGGTTTCTGGGTGGAAGGTCGAGGAGCCGATGCCCACCAGGGCCGAGGCCAGCAGAATCATCGGGAAACTACCAACGAATGCCAGCATCACGATGCCGACCAGCGTACACAGCGTGCCCATGGGCAGCAGGTTGGGCGTCGGGCGCGAGTCGGTATAAAAACCCACCCAAGGCTGCAACAGCGAAGCGGTGACCTGGAAGGTCAGGGTGATCAGGCCGATCTGGGTAAAGCTCAGGTCGTAGTTGGCCTTGAGCATCGGGTAGATCGCCGGCAGCACCGACTGGATCAGGTCGTTGATCAAGTGCGCCAACGCGCAGAACGCGATGATGCGCATGACCAGCGGGTTCGCCTGGCTGGCAGTGCTGGCGCTGGTTGTCGGGGTGCTGCTGATAGCCATGGGCTCGGGTTCCGTGCGCTGGTTGGGATCCGATTATCGTGAAACAAATAGATACGAAGCTACCTTTTTATTCGCCAAGGCACGCCTTCCATCCGTACGCACTTGTAAATGGTTCTCAATATATTTAGCATCCCTGGCTCTCTTCTCCCGTAAACGCTGGGCAACCACCGCCCCGTCCTTGCGAGCAACCCTTCCATGCGCCCGATGCCCGCCTTGCAGCTACAGCACGATCCCGAGCAGGAAGCCCTGGACTGGTTTGCTCGCCTGCGTCAGCCCGGTTGCGATACAGCCCTGCGCCAAGCCTTCGGCGACTGGTATGAGCACCCGCTCAATGCCCAGGCCTACGCCCGTCTCGAAGCTTACTGCCAGCAGTTGCAGGCGCCAGCCCCGCGCCCTCGCCCGCGGGTGGTAGCACTGCGCCGCAGCCGCCTGGGGTTGGTGCTGGGCCTGGCGTTCTTGTTGCTGCTGTCGGTATTGGCGTTTCTGTACTGGCCCATGCTGCAGCGCCTGAGCTGCGAACTGCACACCGAAAGCGGCGAACGCCGCAGCGTGCGCCTGGCTGACGGCTCGACGCTGCACCTGGACAGCGCCAGCGCCATGAACGTCGACCTGCGCGGCCGCACCCGCCTGCTGCATCTGGTGCAGGGCCAGGTCGCTATCGACGTGATGCTCGATGGCCGGGCCATGGAGGTGCAGGTGGACGACACGCGCATCCAGGTGTTCGGCACGCGCCTGCAGCTCGCGCGCTATCACGACCACGACGAACTGGTGGTACTGGCAGGCAAGGCAATGGTGCTGCAAGGTGGCGACCAGCGCCTGGTCAACGCCGGTGAACGGGTGACCTTCAGCGCCAGCCGTATCAATGCAACCGAAAAGGCAGACGGCAAAACCGTTGATGCCTGGCGCGGTGGGCTGATTCAGGCCAGCAATATGCCTCTGACGCAGGTGCTGGAACGCCTGGCCGCGTACCAGGGGCACCGGGTCTGGCTGCTGAACGAGCAGGCGGCCTACCGCCGGGTGAGTGGCACCTTCGACCTGAACCAGCCGGCGCAGAGCCTCGAGCGGCTGGCAGGCGATCAGCAACTGAGCCTTTTCAGCGTGTCAGGCCAGTGGTTGATCGTGCGCTGAAGCCGGCATGGCGGCTTAAGTTTTTGAAAGGTTGGAAATTTTTTTGAAACCAGTGTTGACAGGTATGCAATTCGAGCCAATAATGCGCGCCAAGTTGGCTACATAGCTCAGTTGGTTAGAGCATAGCATTCATAATGCTGGGGTCCGGGGTTCAAGTCCCTGTGTAGCCACCACCTTTTAAAAGGGCTTATCGAAAGATAAGCCCTTTTTCTTTGCCCGCAAAAAAGCCTGCTACTTCACCCCCGCCACGGCAACTGCCAACCCAAGGCCAATCAACGCCACCCCGATCATGCGGTCCACCAGACGCTGGCGCTCGATCATCGCCCGGCGCAAGCCTGCATTCGAAAAGAACACCGCGACCAGGCTGAACCATAGCCAATGGGCCACCGACATGAAGCCGCCATAGGCGAAGTCCAACGCCAGCGAGCTGCCCGGCTGCACCACCTGGGTGTAGGCGCTGACCACAAAGAGCATGGTCTTGGGGTTCAGCGCATTGGTCAGAAAGCCCGCGCGCAGGGCCTGGCCGAGCTGTGCCTGGCTGGGCGGCTGCTCATCGAGACGAATGCGGCCTTGGTTGGTCAGCGACTTGTAGCCGAGGTAGATCAGGTAGCCCGCCCCCAGCGCTTTCATCAGCATGAACAACCCAGGGCTGTGGCTGATGATCACCGCGATGCCGAAGACGGTGTAGAACACATGCACCTGAACACCCAAGCCAATGCCCACCGCTGCCGCCAGGCCGGCTTTGCGGCCCTGTGCATAACTGCTGCGGGTGACCATGGCGAAATCGGCGCCGGGGCTGATGACGGCCAATAACGTGAACAGCGCAACGGCGATGAGTTCGGCCATGGGTGAAGATCCTCGATGGAAAGTGACTGAAACGTGAGTATCGGTGGTCTTCGCCGTGCCAAAAATCGATTTATCGGGCAGGTTATCTGCTAGTTTTAATCACACATTTTCGCCGCCATCCTCGGCTATACACGAACTCTGTAGGAGCGGCCTTGTGCCGCGAAAGGGCTGCGCAGCAGCCCCGGCAGTTTGCATGAGGTCCAGTTCTTGGGCCCGCTGCGCAGCCCTTTCGCGGCACAAGGCCGCTCCTACAGAGACCGGGCGATGCAGCACACTTGCGAGCCCCCATGAAACTGCCACCCCTCTCTGCCCTGCGCTACTTCGACACCGCCGCGCGTACCGAAAACTTCGTGCGTGCCGCAGAACAGCTACACGTCACCCACGGCGCAGTCAGCCGCCAGGTGCGCCTGCTCGAAGAAAGCCTCGGCGTCGAGCTGTTCGAGCGGCGCAACCGTGCGGTATACCTGACCTGCGCCGGGCGCAGCCTGCACGACACCACCCGGGCAATCTTCGAGCAACTCGAAGACGCTGTGCAGCGCTTGCAACAGCAGCCACAAGACAACGTACTGGTGCTGTCCTGCGAGCCCACCATCGCCATGCGCTGGCTGATACCCCGCCTGCCGCGCCTGCACGCCGCGCACCCCGACCTGCAACTGCAACTGGTCGCCGCCGGTGGCCCGGTGGACTTCGCCCGGGGTGGCATCGACCTGGCCTTGCGCCGGGACGACTTCAACTGGGGCAAGCAACTGCACAGCCTGAAAATCTGCGATGAGTGGATCGGCCCGGTCGCGGCGCCAGGCGCCGCCATCGAGCGCCTGCTGCACAGTGGAACCCGCGCCGATGCCTGGGCAACCTGGCAGCGTTTGAGCGGCCACGCCCCAAGCAGCAAGGCCCGCAGCGATTTCGAACACTTCTACCTGTCGATTCAGGCCGCCAGCGCCGGCGTGGGGATGGCCATGGCTTCAGCGCTGATGGTGTGCGACGAGCTGAGCAGCGGCCAATTGCAGGCGCCCCATGGTTTTGTCCGTGACGGCTCGGCCTATCACCTGCTCAGCCCACAGCCGCTGCATGACGGCGGCAAGCGCCAACGCTTCGTCGACTGGGTCAGCAGCGAATGCCAGGGCTGCCTGGCTCAATTGAGCCTGGTGCAGAACGACGAGCCGGCACCCCCATCGCCACCCCAGGTGCGATAACCGGCGGTATCGATATGGATGCGCCCTGACGGATAACGCCCCAGCCCCATGTTCCAGGCCTGGCCATGCTGCTGCCAAAAGGTGCACAGCGGCCTGGGGTCGGCCCAGGGCGGCAGCAACAAGTCGACCGCAAATGCACGCATGTGCGCACTGTCGCGCGCCCCGCCCGCGCAGGCATTCAGGCGCGGGGCACGATAGGCCGAGACCACCTCGAACTCGCCCAAGGCGCCCTGCCTGCCAAGGGTCTGCAGCAGCGCCAGGGTCGAGCGCACCGCAGGCCAGTGGTCGCGCGGCGGTACCGCAAACGGCTCGGCGCGGCACAGCCGCCAGTCCGATGCCGAGCGCAGCAACTGGTGGATCGGCACCACCCCGTACAGCCGCGCCTGCACCAGCATCTCGCGAAAGCCACGGTTCTCGTGGTCGCCGGCCCACTGCGCGAACATCCACAGGTCACGCTCGTCCGCCTGCGCCGGCAGCAGCCCCGTCAGCACCATGGCCAATAGCCAGAACCTTGCCCTTTTCATTGCCCTACCTCTTCATCCACCATGGGCGTGACCGCTGTCCTGGCGGCCACTGACAAGGAGTTAAGCATGCGCACGACAGCACTCTCGGCCTTTACCGCCCTCGCCTTCAGCGGCCTGGCCATGGCCGACGCGCAGATCGACCTGGGCGACGCCCAGCGTGTCACCCGGCTATTCGCCTTCCCCAACAACTGCCAGGTGATCTGCTACCGCAACTGGACGCTGGAGCAAACCGTCGAACACTACCTGACCCAGAGCGTGCAGCGTGACGGCCACGCCGACGCGCAGGTGCACGTGAGCCGTGAACATGACCGGCTGGTGGCGCGTATCAGCGGTGTGCCAGAAAGCTATGGCGAGCCGCTGCGCAAGTTGCTCGACAGCGGGGAGCTGGCGTATCAAGGCGCCAGTAAACTCAACCAAGATGGTAAATGGTCCTACGACTGGTACCTGTTCCTACCGCTGGGCATGGCCTTGGAGCAGCGCCGCAGCATCGAGCTGTTGCACTTCCCGCCGGATTACTCACTGACCCGCTACCAGGACTATCTCAAGTCCAACACCACCGACCGCTGGGCGCAGTTGCTGACCTTCAATGGTGTAGAGGCCGCCGCCACGCCGGCGTATCAGACCATCATCGACATCGCCCCCATTGCCGCACCCGCCAGCGCTGGCAAGGACCTTGAAGGCACCTACGGTTACTTCCGCGACTACCAGGTACGCATGGTCAAGGAAATGGCCCTTGCCAAGGGCGGCAAGGTTGCACTGCCGATGGTCGCGTTCGGCGCGCCGGTGCGCAGCTGGATCGAACAGCAGTACGGGCCGAAGGTTGGCGTACTGGGCCTTGTGACTATCCAGCCAGAAGCGGGTGCTGCCAAAGTGCCGGTACTCGGCACCAACCACCCCAGCGCCATCTGGTACACCGCCGACCCGAAAAGCTACGACGGCGACCAGGACAAGGCTGACGCGGCGGGGCTGAAAATGATGGGGCAGGATTTGTCTGCCGCCTGCTGGCAGGCCGGTATGGGCCGTAACCCGCAGGCTGATGCCAAGCTGACCCTCGAAGCCTGCACGGGCAAATGGCAGGTCACCCAGAAGAAGCAGACCTGCGAGCTGTTCTACCGCAGCATCCGCGAGCTGACCCCGGAACAGGCGGCCGCCAAGTGCAACAGCGGCCCGGTAACGCGCAGCCTGCGCGATTTGCGCAAGCCGCTGGAGGTGGAAGTGCCAGAGGCCTGAGGCACCGCCAGCGAGGATTTTGTGGGAGATTCTATGGTTTTGTACAACCCTGTTTTCGCCAGATATATCTCCTTGTGGCGAGCGGGCTTGTCCCGCGTTGGGCTGCGCAGCAGCCCTGAAAACCCAAGGGGCTGCTGCGCAGCCC
>NZ_JABWRG010000154.1:0-5603 GCF_014268825.1 Pseudomonas sp. SWRI51
CGAAAGGGCTGCGAAGCAGCCCCTAGATATGTGCACCCACCAGAATCGCTGGGGCTGCTCCGCAGCCCTTTCGCGACACAAGGCCGCTCCTACACTGACCGCGTAGACGGCATCGATATGGGATGGGCAAGCCCGCTCCCACCGGTTTTTCCAAGCCTGAATCAGCGCTTGCGCAGAATCACGCTGCCGATCGAATACCCCGCACCAAACGAGCTGAGTACCGCAACCGAACCTTCGGCCAAGTCATCCTGGTGCAGGTGGAACGCAATCACCGAGCCTGCAGAACTGGTGTTGGCGTACCGGTTGAGAATCACCGGTGCCTCTTCTTCGCTCACATCACGCCCCAGCAGTTTCTTGACGATCAGGTGGTTCATGCTGAGGTTGGCCTGGTGCAGCCAGAAACGCTTCACATCCGACGGCTGCAAGCCGTTCTCGCCCAGGTGCTTGCCAATCAGCTCGGCAACCATCGGGCACACTTCACGGAACACCTTGCGGCCTTCCTGGACGAACAGTTTGTCCGGCGCGGTTGCGGCTTCTTCGGCGGCGCGGTTGAGGAAGCCGAAGTTGTTGCGGATGTTGTTGGAGAACACCGTCGCCAGCTTGGTGCTGACCACATCGAACTGATGCCTGGACGTTGCCAGGTCGGCGCGCTCGACCAGCACAGCGGTGGCCGCATCGCCAAAAATGAAATGGCTGTCTCGGTCACGGAAGTTCAGGTGGCCGGTGCAGATTTCCGGGCTGACCACCAGCACCGAGCGGGCCTGGCCCAGTTGCACGCTGTTGGCGGCAGCCTGGATACCGAAGGTGGCCGAGGAACAGGCTACGTTCATGTCAAAGGCAAAACCCTCGATGCCCAGGGCGTTCTGGATTTCGATGGCGATGGCCGGGTACGGGCGCTGCAAGTTGGAACAGGCCACGATCACCGCATCCACGTCGGCAGCCGTGCGCCCTGCGCGCTCAAGCGCCTGGCGCGCGGCGGCAACGCCCATTTCGCAGAGCACCGAAGGCTCGTTGTTGGAGCGCTCCGGCAGGCGCGGCTTCATGCGCTGTGGGTCCAGAATGCCGGCCTTGTCCATGACGAAGCGGCTCTTGATGCCCGAGGCTTTTTCGATGAATGCAGCGTCCGACAGCGGCGCAGCCTCGACCTCGCCGCGCTCGATGGCAGCGGCATTGTCGCGGTTGAACTGCTGCGACCAGGTGTTGAAGGACTCCACCAGTTCTTCGTTGGAAATGCTCTGGGCCGGGGTATACAGGCCGGTGCCGCTGATCACGACGTTATGCACGGACGATCCTCTGGTCAGAGGCCATCGCCACACGGCGCTGGCCAGGATAATGGCACCTTGGTGCCAACTTGCTGACGAGGGCTGTGCCCTCGTACACGGTCCGCCCGCCCCAGCGTAGGAGCGGGCTTACCCGCGAACGGCCGCAGGGCGGCCGCAAATTCCAGCAAGTTTGCCACAACTCGTGGCGTTTAGGCTTCCACCAGGCTCCACTGCTTGCTCAGGCGTTTGTCCGACACCGGCACCTTGGTGCCCAACTGCTGGCCAAACAGCGACACGCGGTATTCCTCAAGCAACCAACGGTACAAGGTCAGTTGCTCGTCGCGCTTGCCCTCCTGGGCATGCTTTTCGGCACGGGCCTTGTACTGCGCCCAGCAGTTGCTCAGCTCGGCGCTCCACACCCGATCTTTCTGCACCTGCGAGCCGAGTTTTTCCAGGCGCAGTTCCACCGCCTTCAGATAGCGCGGCAGCTCTTTGAGCCACACGCCAGGGGTTTCGCGCACAAAGCCTGGATACACCAGGTTGGCCAACTGCTGCTTGATGTCGTTGAGCGCCACCGCCTGGCTGAGGTCGATCTTGCCCTTGAAGCGCTTCTGCAAGCCATGCCACAGCTTGAGCACCTCAAGCGTCAGCCGCGCCAGGCGCTCGGCATGCTCGGCCCAGTTGCCGCGTTTGCGCTCGGCGAGCGACGCAAGGCCCGCGCCATCACGCGGCAGCGGCTCCTCGCCTTCGAGCACGCAGCTGTCCAGGCTGGCCAGCAGAATGTCTTCGACCAGCGCCTCGACGCGGCCCAGCTCGCGGTACAGCAGGCCAAGCTCGGTCAGCCCCGGCAGCTTGCCGCGCAAGAACTTCGCCGGCTCCGCCAACTGCTGCAGCAACAGGCGCTGCAAGGCACGGCGGTGCTGGAATTCGGCCTCGGCCTGGGTCGAGAAACGCCCCTCGCGCACCGCGCCGTTCTCTTCGACCAGGGCGGGGTAGACAGTCATCGACAGCCCGGCGATTTTCTGTTGCGTGGTTTGCGCCACCTCGGCAAAGGCCTTGGCCTGCACCGGGCGCTCGGTTTTCTCATCGCGCGGCAAGGCCAGCGCAGCCTGGCTTGCCGCTGCAAAACGTGCGGTCAACTCTGCCAGGTCACGGCCTTCACCCAGGAACTTGCCTTGGCCATCGACCACCTCGATGTTCATCCGCAAGTGCCCTTCCACCGCAGCGCCAGCCTCGGCCCAGGCCTCGTCGGGCACCCGTGCGCCGGTCATGCGCAGCAGCTCCTGCCCCAGTGCCTGGGGCAGCGCGCCCTGGGCGAAGGTCATGCGCGACAGAGACGCCTTGACGAAGTCCGGCACCGGCACGAAGTTCTTGCGCAGGGCCTTGGGCAGGTTGCGCACCAAGGCTATGCACTTGGCCTCCAGCAGCCCCGGCACCAGCCACTCCAGGCGCTCGCCCGGCAGGTTCGGCAACAGCGGCGCCGGTACCCGCACGGTCACGCCGTCACGCGGGTGATTGGGCTCGAAATGGTAGCTCAGCGACAGGCGCAGCTCGCCCACCTGTAAATGGTCGGGGTACTGCGCGGCGGTGACCTCACTGGCTTCGCGGGCCAGCACGTCCTCTTCGCGCATGATCAGCAGGTTGGCGTCCTGCTGGCTGGTCATGCGGTACCAGGCGTCGAAGGTCGCGGTCTGGTGGATTTCTGCCGGCAGCCGCGCCTCATAGAAGGCGTAGAGCGTTTCTTCATCAGCCAGGATGTCGCGGCGCCGGGCCTTGGCTTCCAGCTCGTCGAGCTGTTCGAGCAGGCGTTTGTTGGCCGCCAGGCACTTGGCCCGCGACTGGATTTCACCGCCCACCAGCGCTTCGCGGATAAACAGCTCACGCGAGGTGACCGGGTCGATCGGGCCAAAGTGCACAGGCCTGCGGCCTACCAGAATCAGGCCGTAGAGGGTGATCTGCTCGTAGGCCACCACTTGCCCGCGCTTCTTCTCCCAGTGCGGCTCGAAGTGGTTCTTCTTGATCAGATGGCCGGCCAACGGCTCGATCCAGTCCGGTTCGATTTTTGCCACCATGCGCGCGTACAGCTTGGTGGTCTCGACCAACTCGGCGGCCATGACCCACTGCGGGCGTTTGCGGCCGATGCCGGACGAGGGGTGAATCCAGAAACGCCGCTGCCGAGCGCCTTGGTAGTCGCCCTCCTCGGCCTTGTGGCCGATCTGGCTGAGCAAGCCACTGAGAATGGCCTTGTGCATGCGCAGGTAGTCAGCCGGCTCTTTATTGACCGTCAGTTGCAGCTCGCGACAAATCAGCGACAACTGGCGATGGGCATCACGCCATTCGCGCAGGCGCAGGTAATTGAGGAAATTCTTCCGGCACCAGTTACGCAGCGGGCTTGCGGTCAATGCCTGGCGCTGCTCCTCGAACGCACGCCACACGTTCACCAGCGCGGCGAAGTCCGAGTCGACATCCTTCCACTGCGCGTGGGCCTGGTCGGCGGCCTGCTGGCGCTCCGGCGGGCGCTCGCGGGGGTCTTGCACCGATAGCGCACTGGCGACGATCAGCACTTCCTGCAAGCTGCCCTGGCGGGCGCCTTCGAGCAGCATGCGGCCCATGCGCGGGTCGATCGGCAGGCGTGCCAGCTGGCGGCCCAGCGGCGTCAGCTGGTTCTCGCGATTGACCGCCGAAAGCTCCTGCAACAGGTTGAAACCGTCGCTGATGGCCTTGCCATCTGGCGGCTCGATGAACGGGAAGGCGTCGATGGCGCCCAGGCGCAGGTGCAGCATCTGCAGGATCACCGCCGCCAGGTTGGTTCGCAAGATCTCAGGGTCGGTGAACGCCGGGCGGCCGTTGAAATCTTCCTCGCTGTACAGGCGGATACAGATACCCGGCTCAACGCGGCCGCAGCGGCCTTTACGCTGGTTGGCGCTGGCCTGCGAGACCGCCTCGATGGGCAGGCGCTGCACCTTGGCGCGGTAGCTGTAGCGGCTGATTCGCGCGGTGCCGCTGTCGATCACATAGCGGATGCCCGGCACGGTCAGCGAAGTTTCGGCAACGTTGGTGGCCAACACCACGCGCCGGCCACTGTGCGACTGGAAAATCTTCTGTTGCTCGGCAGGCGTCAGGCGCGCATACAGCGGCAGGATTTCGGTATGGCGCAGCTGCGCCTTGCGCAGTATTTCCGCTGCATCGCGGATTTCGCGCTCGCCGGGCAGGAACACCAGCACATCGCCCGGGCCCTTGCCCTGGCTGCGCTCGAAGTGGGCGATTTCATCGAGGGTGGCGAGGATCGCCTGGTCGACACTGAGGTCGTCCTCGATCTGGTTGCCCTCTTCGTCCTGCTCGCTGGTCAGCGGGCGGTACCAGGTATCGACCGGGTAGGTGCGGCCCGACACTTCGATGATCGGCGCGCCATCGAAGTGCTTGGAGAAACGCTCAAGGTCGATGGTCGCCGAGGTGATGATCAGCTTCAGTTCGGGGCGGCGGTGCAGCAGGGTTTTCAGGTAGCCAAGCAGAAAGTCGATGTTCAGGCTGCGCTCGTGGGCTTCGTCGACGATGATGGTGTCGTAGCGCTCGAGAAAACGGTCGTGCTGGGTTTCGGCCAGCAGAATACCGTCGGTCATCAGCTTGACCAGGGTGTTCGAATCGCTCTGGTCCTCGAAGCGCACCTGATAACCCACCAGTGCCCCCAGTGGGGTGCCCAGTTCCTCGGCCACCCGCGCGGCCACGCTGCGCGCCGCGATGCGTCGCGGCTGGGTGTGGGCGATCAGGCCATGGCTGCCGCGGCCCAGCTCCAGGCAAATCTTGGGCAACTGGGTGGTCTTGCCCGAACCGGTTTCGCCGGCGATTACCAGCACCTGATGCTCGGCCAGGGCCTTCTTGATCTCGTCACGCTTGGCTGCAATCGGCAGGCTGTCGTCGTAACGGATGCTCGGCACGCTCTGCTGGCGCGCAGTCACCTGGGCGAAGGAGGCCTGAACCTTCTCGGCCCACTGGGCAAGCTTGGCCTCATCTGGGCGCTTGCGCAGTTCGTGCAATTGCCGGCGCAGGCGATGGCGGTCGGCGATCATGGCGTGGTCGAGGTTGTTCAGCAACTGGTCGATGGCTTGGTCTGTCATGGGGCTTTTTAATGATGCAGGTGAGCCTGCTTGTGCATGATCGGCATTCGTGTGGGTGGCAATTGTCGCAGATTTGCCTGATAGATGCTGAGGGGCCTGTGCGGGCCCTATCGCAGGCTGTGCTCAACCGCAACATTGCTGGTTGGACTCAATCCTGTGGGAAATGATAGAGAGTCGTGGCGAGCGGGCTTGTCCCGCGTTGGGCTGCGCAGCAGCCCTGAAAACC
>NZ_JABWRG010000155.1:0-5492 GCF_014268825.1 Pseudomonas sp. SWRI51
GGCTGCTGCGCAGCCCAACGCGGGGCAAGCCCGCTCGCCACAAGGAGATATGTCTGGCGGGAACAGGCTTGTACAAACCATAGAATCTCCCACGCAGCCCGCGCGTGCTTGATCTTGCGCCAACATTGCGGTGATGGAGAAATACCTGTCGCGCAGGGGTAAGGCCGGGGTGCCCAGCCGGTGTTAGGGTTTGTCCTCAGGCCCGGTTCATCCGAGCGCGTCATCCACATCGAGAACCCACGCCCCGCATGGAAATACGCCTGCTGCATGGCGCTGCCATCGCGCCTTATATCGATGACCTCGCTCGCCTGCGCCTGACGGTGTTCCGCGAGTTCCCCTTCCTCTATGACGGCACACAGGCCAACCAGGCAGAATACCTGGCAAGCTACGCCCAATCCGGGCGCAGCCTGGTAGTGCTGGCGCTGGACGAAGGCCGAGTGGTCGGCGCCTCCGCAGGCCTGCCCCTGGTCGACGAAAGCCCAGAGTTCCAGCAACCCTTTCTGGCCCAGGGCCGCGACCCTGCCAGCGTGTTCTATTTTGGCGAGTCAGTGCTGCTGCCGGCCTATCGCGGCCAAGGGCTTGGCGTTCGCTTTTTCATCGAGCGCGAGTCCTACGCACACAAACTGGCCGAATTCGACTACTGCGCCTTCTGCGCCGTCGAACGCCCGGCCGGGCACCCACGCCGCCCACAGGACTACAAGCCACTGCACGGCTTCTGGCGCAACCGCGGCTTCCTGCATGAGCCATCGCTGCGCACCTCCTACAGCTGGCGCGACCTGGACGAGCGCGAGCAGTCGGCCAAGATCATGTCGTTCTGGCTCAAACCACTACCGGCCTGAAGGCCGCCGGCAGGGCATTGCACAGGGGCGGCTGCAAGCGGCAGATCGCCCGGTTTTTTCTGACCCCGAAGTCCGGTTCCGCCGCCCGGCAGCACAGGCTTCGAGCGGGTGCCGAAAGCTTGGAATTTAGGCTAGAATGCACGGCCTCTAAGCACACCCCTTCCCTGAGGCTGTCCCGACGATGTTGATCCTGCGCGGCGCTCCTGCCCTTTCTGCCTTTCGCCACGGTAAATTACTCGAGCAACTGAGCCAGAAAGTCCCCGCTGTTACTGGTTTGTATGCCGAATTCGCCCACTTCGCCGACGTTGACGGCGAGCTGACCGCCGACCAGCAGCAGGTGCTGGGGCGTCTGCTCAAGTACGGCCCGAGCGTGCCGGTGCAGGAGCCCAACGGGCGCCTGTTCCTGGTCGTTCCGCGCCTGGGCACTATCTCGCCGTGGGCGAGCAAGGCCAGCGACATCGCCCACAACTGCGGCCTGCAGTCGATCCAGCGCCTTGAGCGCGGTATCGCCTACTACGTTGCCGGCAGCCTCAGCGATGCTGACGCACACGCCATCGCCGCCGAGCTGCACGACCGCATGACCCAGCGCGTGCTGGCCAGGCTCGAAGACGCAGCCGATATGTTCAGCCACGCCCAGCCGCGCCCGATGACTTCGGTCGATGTGCTCGGCGGTGGCCGCGCAGCGCTGGCGCAAGCCAACGTCGACCTGGGCCTGGCCCTGGCCGAAGACGAGATCGACTACCTGGTCGAGGCCTTCCAGGGCCTCAAGCGCAACCCGAACGACATCGAGCTGATGATGTTCGCCCAGGCCAACTCCGAGCACTGCCGCCACAAGATCTTCAACGCCAGTTGGGACATCGACGGCCAGGAGCAGGAAAAAAGCCTGTTCGGCATGATCAAGAACACCTACCAGATGCACAGCGAAGGCGTGTTGTCCGCTTACAAGGACAACGCCTCGGTCATCGTCGGTAGCGTTGCTGGTCGCTTCTTCCCGAACCCTGAAACCCGCCAGTACGGCGCGGTGCAGGAGCCGGTGCACATCCTGATGAAGGTCGAGACGCACAACCACCCGACCGCCATCGCCCCGTTTTCCGGCGCCTCCACCGGCTCCGGTGGCGAAATCCGTGACGAAGGCGCGACTGGCCGTGGCGCCAAGCCCAAGGCCGGCCTCACCGGCTTTACCGTGTCCAACCTGCGCATCCCTGGCTTCGAACAGCCTTGGGAGCAGGCCTACGGCAAACCTGAGCGCATTGTCGATGCCCTCGACATCATGATCGAAGGCCCGCTGGGCGGCGCTGCGTTCAACAACGAGTTCGGTCGCCCGGCCCTGACCGGCTACTTCCGTACCTTCGAGCAACGCATCAATACCCCCCACGGCGAAGAAGTGCGCGGCTACCACAAGCCGATCATGCTCGCCGGCGGCATGGGCAACATCCGTGAAGACCACGTGCAAAAGGCCGAGATCACCGTTGGCGCCAAGCTGATCGTGCTCGGTGGCCCGGCCATGCTGATCGGCCTGGGCGGCGGCGCTGCTTCGTCGGTGGCTACCGGCGCAAGCTCTGCAGACCTGGACTTCGCATCGGTCCAACGCGAAAACCCGGAAATGGAACGCCGCTGCCAGGAGGTCATCGACCGCTGCTGGCAGCTGGGCGATGCCAACCCCATCGCGTTCATCCACGACGTCGGCGCCGGTGGTATTTCCAACGCCTTCCCGGAGCTGGTCAACGACGGTGGCCGTGGTGGCCGCTTCGAACTGCGCAACGTGCCCAACGACGAGCCGGGCATGGCCCCGCACGAAATCTGGAGCAACGAATCGCAGGAACGCTACGTGCTGGCGGTCAGCGCCGAAGACTTCGAGCGCTTCCAGGCGATCTGCGAGCGCGAGCGCTGCCCGTTCGCGGTAGTCGGTGAGGCCACGGCAGAGCCGCACCTGACCGTTACCGACAGCCACTTCGACAACACCCCGGTGGACATGCCGCTGGACGTGCTGCTGGGCAAGCCGCCGCGCATGCACCGTTCGGTCACCCGTGAAGCCGAGCTTGGCGATGATTTCGACCCAAGCGGGCTGGACCTCAAGGACTCGGTCGAGCGCGTTTTGCGCCACCCGGCCGTGGCCAGCAAGAGCTTCCTGATCACCATCGGCGACCGCACCATCACTGGCCTCGTTGCCCGCGACCAGATGGTCGGCCCGTGGCAGGTGCCGGTGGCCGACTGCGCCGTGACCGCCACCAGCTTCGACGTCTACACAGGTGAAGCCATGGCCATGGGCGAGCGTACTCCGCTGGCCCTGCTCGACGCCCCGGCGTCCGGGCGCATGGCGATTGGCGAGGTACTGACCAACCTGGCCGCTGCACGTATCGACAAGATTTCCGACATCAAGCTGTCGGCCAACTGGATGTCGGCTGCCGGCCACCCCGGTGAAGACGCGCGTCTGTACGACACCGTCAAGGCCGTGGGTATGGAGCTGTGCCCGGAGCTGGGCATTACCATTCCGGTCGGCAAAGACTCGATGTCGATGAAGACCCAGTGGAACGAAGCGGGCACCGACAAGAGCGTAACCTCGCCGATGTCGCTGATCATCACCGGCTTTGCACCCGCTACCGACGTGCGTAAAACCCTTACCCCGCAACTGCGCATGGACAAGGGCGAAACCGACCTGATCCTGATCGACCTGGGCCGCGGGCAGAACCGCATGGGCGCCTCGATCCTGGCGCAGACCCACGCCAAGCTTGCCAGCGCGGCCCCTGACGTGGACGACGCCGAAGACCTCAAGGCGTTCTTCGCCGTGATCCAGGGCCTCAACGCCGACGGCCACCTGCTGGCCTACCACGACCGTTCCGACGGCGGCCTGATGACCACCGTGCTGGAAATGGCCTTTGCCGGCCACTGCGGCCTGGAGCTTGAACTCGATACCCTGACCAGCAAGGCCGAGAAAATCGCGGCCATTCTGTTCAACGAAGAGCTCGGCGCGGTTATCCAGGTTCGCCAGGATGCCACCCCGGACGTGCTGGCGCAGTTCAGTGCCGCGGGCCTGGGCGAAGATTGCGTCGCAGTGATCGGCCAGCCGATCAACAACAGCGAAGTGCTGATCAAGTTCGAAGGTAAAGAGCTGTTCAAGGGCGACCGTCGTACCCTGCAGCGCCAGTGGGCCGAGACCAGCTACCAGGTCCAGCGCCTGCGTGACAACGCCGACTGCGCCGACCAGGAATTCAACCTGCTGCTCGAAGAAGAAAACCCGGGGCTGTCGGTCAAGCTCGGCTTCGACGTCAATGACGACATCGCCGCGCCGTACATCAAGAAGGGCGTGCGCCCGCAAGTGGCGATCCTGCGTGAGCAGGGCGTCAACGGCCAGGTCGAGATGGCTGCCGCCTTCGACCGCGCAGGCTTTGCCGCCATCGACGTGCACATGAGCGACATCCTTGCCGGTCGTGTTGACCTCGAAGCGTTCAAGGGCCTGGTGGCCTGCGGCGGCTTCTCCTATGGCGACGTGCTTGGTGCTGGCGAAGGCTGGGCCAAGTCGGCGCTGTTCAACGCCCGTGCCCGTGATACCTTCCAGGCCTTCTTCGAGCGTACTGACAGCTTCGCCTTGGGCGTGTGCAACGGTTGCCAGATGATGTCCAACCTGCACGAGCTGATCCCTGGCACCGAGTACTGGCCGCACTTCGTGCGCAACCGCTCGGAGCAGTTCGAGGCGCGCGTGGCCATGGTCGAGGTGCAGAAATCCAACTCGATCTTCCTGCAGGGCATGGCCGGTTCGCGCATGCCGATCGCCATCGCCCACGGTGAAGGCCATGCCGAGTTCGCCAGCGAAGAGGCACTGCTCGAAGCCGACCTGTCCGGCTGCGTGGCGATGCGTTTCGTCGACAACCATGGCAAGGTCACCGAGGCCTACCCAGCCAACCCGAACGGCTCGCCGCGCGGTATTACCGGCCTCACCAGCCGCGATGGCCGTGTGACCATCATGATGCCGCACCCTGAGCGTGTGTTCCGCGCTGTGCAGAACTCCTGGCGCCCGGATGAGTGGCAGGAAGATGCCGCGCTGATGCGTATGTTCCGCAATGCGCGGGTGTGGGTGAACTAAGGGCGTGTACAAACTCGCCTTCTTTGGCCCCGACAGCCATGTCGAGGTGGTCAAGGCCGCTGTGTTCGCCGCTGGCGGCGGGCGCATCGGCGCTTATGAGCACTGCGCCTGGCAAGTGCTCGGCCACGGCCAGTTTCGCCCCATGCACGGCAGCCAGCCGTACCTTGGGCAGGCGGGTGAGGTGGAGCGGGTCGAGGAGTGGAAGGTCGAGTTGGTCGTGGCCGATGAACTGATTGTTCAGGTCGTGGCCGCGCTCAAACAGAGCCACCCTTATGAAACACCGGCTTATGAGGTCTGGCCGCTGGCCGATTTCTGAGGCATATCGCACCCACCCCCTGAGGGTTACCCTTGGGTTTCAGGGCTGCTGCGCAGCCCAACGCGGGGCAAGCCCGCTCGCCACGAGAGATATGTCTGGCCATGGAATCTCCCACGCAGCTAAAACCTGCATGGGAGATTCTTTGGCCTTGTGCAAGGCTGCGGTGGCCTCATCGCAGGCTAGCGCCAGCTCTCATAGAACAAACGCTAACTATCTGATTTACATGGATAACGTGGGAGCGGGGGGGGGGGGGGGG
>NZ_JABWRG010000156.1:0-5371 GCF_014268825.1 Pseudomonas sp. SWRI51
GCCCGCTCGCCACAACTGTCTATCATTTCCCATAGGATTGGGTCCAACCAGCAATGTTGCGGTTGCGCATGGCCTCTGTGGGAGCTGGCGCTAGCCTGCGATGCGCCGCGCAAGCGGCGCCCAATCCCATAGACGGTAAAGTTCTTTCGGCTAATCCTCCAGCCTTCTCTCGGCGCCGACGGTAATGGCTAAAGCAACCAGGGCCATTGCGCGAAACTGTCATCTTGCTCCGGCATGCTCGGTCTAGCCGCATGGCCGTGCGAACTTTCCTGCAAGCGCGATGGTCAGTTTTGATATCTCCCCCCCAGACAGCGAGTGATCCGGATGGAAAGAATCTGCAGACTGCTCAACGATGCCCTGACCCCTTACCAAACCACGCTCGGCAACCTCGACGCCGATGGCACCGTCCAGCTCACGCTGCATGACGAACATGGCGGCCTGATCCTGCAACGCAAGGTGGCTGTGCGCCAGCTACTGGAACAGCACCTGCTCATCGACCTGGTCGATGGCCTGCACCGCGACCTGCAAATTGCCGAAGGTCGCCTGCAGCCCTGCGTGATCGCGGCCCTGCAACACCAACGTCAGCCCCAGGGAACCTTTGCCTGACACGCGCATCAGAAATATCGAGGCCAGCTTGACGGTGCTTTGCTCCGGTATTCGTCAGGTTGTCCCGGGAGCCCCCAAGGCTTTCGCTTGACCCCGGCCGTTCTCCCCAGCGCCCGGGGTTTCTTTTTGCCTGGCTTCAGGGAACGGGCGGTGCGTCGGCTGCGGAGCTTTCGAAAAACTCCCGAGCCTGGTGCAGATAGCTGCTTTGCAGCTCCGGTTCCAGCCAGCGCGCGTACAAGCCAGGCAAGGTGTCGCGGCGAAGGGCTGGCAGCAACTTGTCGATATGGGCAATCGCCTGGCGGCCCAGGTCGGTGTTGGAGCAGCCCACGCGCAAGAACTGGTACTGCTTGACGCCCTTGATGGGGTAGAAATCGTAATCCTCTGCCGCACCGCCCTGCTGCTGGATCAGGTAGCGGATCTCGGGCCAATACCCGAGCACTATCTGCAGGCGGCCCAGTTGCTGCATTTGCAGCAGGCTGGCAGTGGCCTCGGTACCATAGTGGCGGCTCAAGGCCTGCTCGGGCAAACCGCGCAGTATGTCGTCTACCTGAGCGCTGTAGCTGCGCTGGGCCACGATGCCCAACTTGAGCTGGCTGTGCGCCAGTAGCGGGGCAAGGTCTATCTGGTGCTGCTCAAGGTAAGGCGCCAGCAGCGCCTTGTCCTGCTTGCGCACCACCAGGCCGCTGCTCATTACCCCGAGCAACGGCTTGGAGAAGATGACGTAGGTTGCGCGTTCCGGGGTCCACAGCAGGGTCGGGTCGCAGGTGAAACTGGGCTCCTGAAGCATCTGGATACCGCGTGCACGGTTGACCCGCACCACGCTGTGGTCGTACTCCGGCATCTGTGCGATCAGCATGGGCAGCATCTGGTCGACCACGCCCTGGCCTTTGGCAGCCCCTTCGAAAATGGTGAACGGCGGCAAGTCACGGACCAGCCACAGCAGGCGTTCGCGGGCGTGTGCCTGGGGTGCTGCAAGGGTGCTCAGCAGCAGGCAGGCGAGGGCGCTCAGGCGCAGCACTGGGCGGGGGCCTGGCGCGGTCAGACCGCGCCGCTCTCACGCAGACGGGCGATGGCCGCCGCGTCGTAACCCAGGGCGCCAAGCACGGCGGCGGTGTGCTCGCCGAGTTGCGGGCCGACCCATTCGGCAGAGCCTGGGGTATCGGAAAGCTTGGGCACGATGCCCGGCATCTTGAACGGCTTGCCGTCCGGCAACTTGGCCTGAAGGAACATCTCACGGGCCAGGTACTGCGGGTCGCTGAACATGTCCTCGGCAGAATAGATGCGGCTGGCCGGCACCTCGGCCTTGTTCAGTGCCTGCATGACCTGCTCCAGTGGCAGGCTGTTGACCCAGCGGTCGATCACCCCGTACAGCTCGTCACGGCGCGCATCACGGCCATCGTTGCTGGCCAGCGAGGCATCTTCGGCCAGGTCGTCGCGGCCGATGGCGTGCATCAGGCGCTTGAAGATCGCATCGCCGTTGGCGCCGATCTGTACATGGCGGCCATCGGCGCTGGTGTGGATACACGAGGGCGTGATGCCGGGCATGATATTGCCGGTGCGTTCGCGGATAAAACCGAACACGTCGAACTCCGGCACCATGCTTTCCATCATGGCGAAGATCGCCTCGTACAGCGCCACATCCACCACTTGCCCAAGGCCTGCGTTGACTTCGCGGTGACGCAACGCCATCAGCGCGCCGATCACGCCCCACAGGGCGGCAATCGAATCACCGATGGAAATGCCGGTGCGCACCGGCGGGCGGTCCTCGAAGCCTGTGATATAGCGCAGCCCACCCATGGACTCACCGACGGCGCCGAAGCCTGGCTGGTCTTTCATCGGGCCGGTCTGGCCGAAGCCCGACAGGCGCACCATCACCAGGCGCGGGTTGAGCGCATGCAGCACGTCCCAGCCCAGGCCGAGCTTTTCCAGCACGCCGGGGCGGAAGTTTTCGATCAGGATGTCGGCCTCGGCGAGCAGGCGCTTGAGCACCTCGATACCCTCCGGGTGCTTGAGGTTGAGGGTCAGCGACTGTTTATTGCGCGCCTGCACGAACCACCACAGCGATGTACCCTCGTAGAGCTTGCGCCACTTGCGCAGTGGGTCGCCGCCGTCGGGCGATTCGACCTTGATCACCTCGGCCCCGAACTCGGCGCAGATGCGCGAGGCGAACGGGCCGGCAATCAGGGTGCCAAGCTCGATGACTTTGAGGCCTGCGAGGGGTTTGCTGGGCGTTGGCATGGGGCGTCCGTGGTGAATGCGCTAAAACGGAGGTTTTATCACAGCTCGACGGCGTCAGGTACTGTCGTGGCGCACGGGCAAATGCGCCGCCGCCCTCGGCGGCCAGATCGGGTAGACTGTGCGCCTTTATTTTCAACGAAGCCCGCGTCCATGGCCCAGCCGTCCACTACCTACAAATTCGAACTGAATCTGACCGACCTTGACCGCGGCGTGTACGAAAACGTACGCCAAACCATCGCCCGGCACCCTTCGGAAACCGAAGCGCGCATGGCCGTGCGCTTGCTGGGCTACGCGCTCTGGTACCACGAGCAGTTGGAATTTGGCCGCGGTCTGTCGGATGTCGACGAAGCTGCCTTGTGGGAAAAAAGCCTGGACGACCGCATTCTGCACTGGATCGAAGTCGGCCAGCCTGACGCTGACCGCCTGACCTGGTGCTCGCGCCGTACCGAGCGTACCAGCTTGCTGGCCTATGGCAGCCTGCGGGTATGGGAAGGCAAGGTACTGGGTGCCGTGAAGAACCTGAAAAACCTGAACATTGCCGCTGTGCCCCAGGACGTGCTGGAAGTCCTCGCCAAGGATATGCCGCGTACCCTCAAGTGGGACGTCATGATCAGCGAAGGGACCCTCTTCGTCACCGACGACCGTGGCCAGCACGAAGTGCAACTGCAATGGCTGCTCGGCGAGCGCGGCTGAGCCGATCCACCCCTGATTACCGAAGACCCCATGCGTATCGAACCCCGTCCCCTGCCGTCGACACTGCCCTTGCTGGGCAACCTGCCACCTTTGCTGACCCGTCTGTACGCCGCGCGCGGCGTGCAATCCGAGGCCGAGCTGGACAAGAGCCTGGCGCGGCTGTTGCCTTACCAGCAGCTCAAGGGCATCGACGCTGCGGTGGAACTGCTGGTGCAGGCGCTGGACCAGCGCCAGCGCATTTTGATCGTGGGCGACTTCGACGCCGATGGCGCCACTGCCAGCACCGTCGGCGTGCTCGGCTTGCGCCTGCTGGGCGCAGCCCATGTCGATTACCTGGTGCCCAACCGTTTCGAGTATGGCTACGGCCTGACCCCTGAAATCGTCGAAGTTGCGCTACAGCGCCAGCCGCAGCTGTTGATTACCGTGGACAACGGTATTTCCAGCGTCGAGGGCGTGGCAGCGGCCAAGGCCGCAGGCCTGACGGTGCTGGTCACCGATCACCACCTGCCGGGCAATGCGTTGCCTGCCGCCGATGCCATCGTCAACCCGAACCAGCCGGGCTGCGAGTTCCCCAGCAAGTCGTTGGCGGGTGTCGGGGTAATTTTCTACGTGCTGATGGCGTTGCGCGCGCGCCTGCGCAGCCTCGGGCGCTATGCCACTCGGCCGCAGCCGAACATCGGCGAGTTGCTGGACCTGGTCGCGCTGGGCAGTGTGGCCGACGTGGTGCCGCTGGATGCCAACAACCGCATTCTGGTGCACCAGGGCCTCGAGCGTATCCGCGCCGGCCGTGCACGGCCTGGGCTCAAGGCCATTCTGGAAGTGGCCCGGCGTGACTACCGACGCATTACTTCGACCGACCTGGGCTTCATTCTCGGCCCTCGGCTCAACGCCGCCGGGCGCCTGGACGACATGAGCCTGGGCATCGAATGCCTGTTGTGCGACGACGAGGCGCTGGCGCTGGACATGGCGCAGCAACTGGATGGCCTGAACCAGGACCGCAAGTCCATCGAACAGGGCATGCAGCGCGAGGCACTGGCGCAGCTCAAGGACTTGCCGGTGGAGTCGATGCCGTACGGGTTGTGCCTGTTCGATGCCGATTGGCACCAAGGTGTGATCGGCATTCTGGCTTCGCGCTTGAAGGAGCGCTACCACCGCCCGACCATCGCCTTCGCCGACGCCGGTGACGGCGTGCTTAAAGGCTCGGCGCGTTCGGTGCCGGGCTTTCATATCCGCGACGCACTGGACGCGGTAGCGGCGCGGCACCCGGCGTTGATCAGCAAGTTTGGCGGGCACGCCATGGCGGCTGGCCTGTCCTTGCCCGAGGGTAATTTCCCTGCATTTGCCGAAGCGTTCGATGAAGAAGTCCGGCGCCAATTGTGCGAAGAAGACCTGACCGGCCGTCTGCTTTCAGACGGCAGCCTGGCGGTAGAGGAATTCCACCTCGACCTCGCCAAGGCCCTGCGCAATGCCGGCCCCTGGGGCCAGCACTTCCCCGAGCCGCTGTTCCATGGCGTGTTCCAGTTGCTCGAACAGCGGGTGGTGGGCGAGCGACACCTGAAGGTGGTGCTCAAGAGCGAATGCGGTTCGGTGCGCCTGGACGGCATTGCCTTCGGCATTGACCGCGACGTCTGGCCAAACCCTACCGTGCGCTGGGTAGAGCTGGCCTACAAGCTCGATGTGAATGAGTTTCGGGGTAATGAGAGTGTGCAACTGATGATTGCGCATATCGAGCCGCGGTGACTTGGGCTGTGCTCTAGAGTGTAGGAGCGGCCTTGTGTCGCGAAAGGGCTGCGTAGCAGCCCCAGCGATTTTGCATAAGGCCGAGTACTGGGGC
>NZ_JABWRG010000157.1:0-5165 GCF_014268825.1 Pseudomonas sp. SWRI51
GGGCTGCAAAGCAGCCCCGGCGATTCTGCATGGTGCTCGGATCTTGGGGCTGCTTTGCAGCCCATCGCGACACAAGGCCGCTCCTACACCAAACAGCGGTCGCTAGTGCCCCTACCCCGCCAACCAGCCATGCTCGACCATCGACAGCGGCTCGCCATCACCGACGATGACATGGTCCATCACCCGGACATCGATCAGCGCCAGCGAGCGCTTGAGCATCAGCGTCAAGTGCACGTCATCCTGGCTCGGCTCGCAGTGCCCGGATGGATGGTTGTGGCAGAGGATCAGCGCTGCAGCATTGTGCAGCAGCGCCCGGCGCACCACCTCGCGCGGGTAGATACTCGCCCGGTCGATGGTGCCGCGAAACAGAATCTCGAACGCCAATGGCCGGTGCTTGGTGTCCAGAAACAGGCAACCGAACACCTCGCTGGGCTCATGGCGCAACATCGCCTTCAGGTAGCGCCGCACCGCCTGCGGGCTGTCCATGGCCGATTCACGCTCGATCGACATCGCCAGGTTGCGCCGGCCGATCTCCAGCAATGCCTGCAACTGGCCATAGCGCACCGGCCCCAGCCCCAGCTCGCCGACAAAGCTCTCCCGGCTGGCCTCAAGCAGCTGGCGCAGGCCGCCGAACTTCACCAGCAGCCCACGCGCCAGCTCCAGCACATTGCGCCCCTTCACACCGGAGCCCAGAAACACCGCCAGCAACTCGGCATCCGAAAGGCTGCCCGCACCGCGCTGCAGCAACTTCTCCCTCGGCCGCTCTTCAGCCGGCCATTCCCTGATGCTCATCGACGCTCCTTGCGTGGTACTGCGGCGAATTTGACCGCTGTGTTAATCTAGTTCGCTTCGAAAATGCGACGATCTGCCGCAGGCAGTAACGTCGCCGCCCGCTTTCACTGGATAAAGGCAAGCCTATGCAGCGGCTGTATCGCAAGCGCATCGTTCTCGGCGTGGGTGGCGGCATTGCCGCCTACAAGAGCGCCGAGCTGATTCGCCGACTCCTCGAACACGGCGCCCAGGTGCGTGTGGTCATGACCCGCGGTGGTGCCGAGTTCATCACCCCGCTCACGCTGCAGGCGTTGTCCGGGCACCCGGTGCACATGGACCTGCTCGACCCTGCCGCAGAAGCCGCCATGGGCCATATCGAGCTGGCCAAATGGGCCGACCTGGTGCTCATCGCCCCGGCCACCGCGGACCTGATGGCACGCATGGCGCAAGGCATTGCCAACGACTTGCTGACCACCCTGGTGCTGGCCACCGACGCCACCGTTGCCGTCGCCCCGGCCATGAACCAGGCCATGTGGCGCGACCCCGCCACCCAAGCCAACCTCGAGCTGCTCAAGAGCCGCGGCATTCAGGTGTTCGGCCCGGCCTCGGGCAGCCAGGCCTGTGGCGACGTCGGCCTTGGGCGCATGCTCGAAGCCACCGACCTGGCGTGGTGCGCCGCCGAGAGCTTCAAGCGCGAGGCATTGACCGGCAAGCACGTGCTGATTACCGCCGGGCCGACCCAGGAAAACATCGACCCGGTGCGCTACATCACCAACCATAGCTCAGGGAAGATGGGCTTCGCCCTGGCCGAGGCGGCCGCTGAAGCCGGGGCTCGGGTCACCCTGGTAACGGGCCCCGTGCACCTGCCGACACCCGACCGGGTCAGCCGCATCGACGTGGTGAGCGCGCGGGACATGCTCGCGGCATGCGAAGCAGCCATGCCGTGCGACCTGTTCATCGCCTCGGCTGCGGTTGCGGACTACCGCCCGGAAGTCGTCGCCACACAGAAGCTGAAGAAAGATCCCACCACAGGCGACGGCATGCTGCTGCAGATGGTGCGCAATCCCGATATCCTTGCGACCATTGCCGGCCGGGCTGATCGCCCGTTCAGCGTCGGCTTCGCCGCCGAAACCGAACACCTGCTCGACTACGCCACGCGCAAGCTCAAGGACAAGAACCTCGACCTGATCGTCGCCAATGATGTGGCCAACCCCAGCATCGGCTTCAACAGCGAGGAAAACGCCCTGACCGTGATCGACCGCCAGCAACACCAAACCCTCTTCGCGCAGACCAGCAAGGGCAAGATCGCCCGCCAACTGGTTGCTTTCATCGCCGAACGACTCAATCAGGTTCAATAAGTTACATGCACGCTCTTCAAGCCAAGATCCTCGACCCACGCCTGGGCAACGAATTCCCCCTGCCGCAGTACGCCACCCCCGGTTCCGCCGGCCTGGACCTGCGCGCCCTGCTGAAACAGGACACCGTCCTGGAGCCCGGCCAGACCTTGCTGATCCCCACTGGGCTGTCGGTGTACATCGGCGACCCTGGCCTTGCCGCAATGATCCTGCCGCGCTCGGGCCTGGGCCACAAACACGGCATCGTGCTCGGCAACCTGGTGGGCCTGATCGACTCGGACTACCAGGGCGAGCTGATGGTGTCGTGCTGGAACCGTGGCAACACGCCGTTCACCATCACCGTTGGCGAGCGTATTGCGCAGCTGATTCTGGTGCCGGTGGTGCAGGCGCATTTCGACATCGTCGAGCAGTTTGACGAGACCCAGCGCGGCGCTGGCGGCTTCGGTCATTCCGGCACCCGCTGAGCCGGATCGCGACCGTTCGGGCCATGGCTGGCGAACTCTCGGGGCATTCCACCGTCCAAGCGTTCTGTTTGCGCCAGCCCAGAAGCCTTTGAATACTTGGAGTCCCCACAGATGAACGACATGGCCCAACTGGTCCCCGCACTGCCCGACAGCATCTTCCGCGCCTATGACATTCGCGGCGTGGTCGGCAAGACCCTGCATGCCGAAACCGCCTACTGGATCGGCCGCGCCATCGGCGCCCAGAGCCTGGCCCAAGGCGAGCCGCAGGTCTCGGTCGGCCGCGACGGCCGCCTGTCCGGCCCGATGCTGGTCGAGCAACTGATCAAAGGCCTGGCCGACGCCGGCTGCCACGTCAGCGACGTCGGCCTGGTGCCAACCCCTGCGCTGTACTACGCCGCCAACGTGCTGGCTGGCAAATCCGGGGTGATGCTCACCGGTAGCCACAACCCGTCGGACTACAACGGCTTCAAGATCGTCATCGCCGGCGACACCCTGGCCAACGAACAGATCCAGGCCCTGCTGACCCGCCTGAAAACCAACGACCTCAGCCGTGGCGAAGGCCGCGTCGAAAAAGTCGAGATTCTGCAGCGCTACTACGAGCAGATCACCGCCGACGTGAAGCTGGCCAAGCGCCTTAAAGTGGTCGTGGACTGCGGCAACGGCGCGGCTGGCGTGATCGCGCCGCAACTGATCGAAGCGCTGGGCTGCGAGGTGATCCCGCTGTTCTGCGAGGTGGATGGCAACTTCCCCAACCACCACCCCGACCCGGGCAAGCCGGAAAACCTGGTGGACCTGATCGCCAAGGTCAAGCAAACCGGCGCCGACCTGGGCCTGGCCTTCGACGGCGACGGCGACCGCGTCGGCGTTGTGACCAACACCGGCACCATCGTCTACCCTGACCGCCTGCTGATGCTGTTTGCCCAGGACGTGCTGTCGCGCAACCCGGGCGCCGAGATCATCTTCGACGTCAAATGCACCCGCCGCCTGACCCCGCTGATCGAACAGCACGGTGGCCGCGCGCTAATGTGGAAGACGGGTCACTCGTTGATCAAGAAGAAGATGAAACAGACCGGTTCGCTGCTCGCAGGCGAGATGAGCGGTCACATCTTCATCAAGGAACGCTGGTACGGTTTCGACGACGGTATCTACAGCGCCGCGCGCCTGCTGGAGATCCTCAGCAAGGCCGGCCAGGATGCCGAGAGCCTGTTCGCCGCGTTCCCGAATGATATTTCCACGCCGGAAATCAACATTGATGTGACCGACGAGGGTAAATTCAGCATCATTGATGCACTGCAACGCGACGCCGACTGGGGCCAAGCCAACCTGACCACCATCGACGGTGTGCGGGTCGACTACCCGCACGGCTGGGGCCTGGTTCGCGCCTCCAACACCACGCCGGTGCTGGTGCTGCGCTTCGAAGCCGACAGCGATGCCGAGCTCGACCGTATCAAGGCTGTATTCCGCACGCAGTTGCTGCGCGTCCAACCGGGCCTGCAACTGCCGTTCTGATGACTATCCGTTCCTGACCTGGAGCCCTGCATGACCCTCGATCGCGATGCCGCTTCCCATGTAGCCGAGGTTTTGTCCGAAGCACTGCCTTACATCCGCCGCTTCGTCGGCAAGACCCTGGTGATCAAGTACGGCGGCAACGCGATGGAAAGCGAGGAGCTCAAGACCGGCTTCGCCCGTGACATCGTGTTGATGAAAGCTGTGGGTATCAACCCGGTGGTGGTGCACGGCGGTGGCCCGCAGATCGGTGATCTGCTCAAGCGCCTGTCCATCGAAAGCCACTTCATCGATGGCATGCGCGTGACTGACGCGGCCACCATGGACGTGGTCGAAATGGTGCTGGGCGGCCAGGTCAACAAAGACATCGTCAACCTGATCAACCGCCATGGCGGCAGCGCCATTGGCCTGACCGGCAAGGACGCCGAGCTGATCCGTGCGCGCAAGCTCACCGTCAGCCGCCAGACCCCTGAGATGACCCAGCCGGAAATCATCGACATCGGCCATGTCGGCGAGGTGGTCAGCGTCAACACCGACCTGCTCAACATGCTGGTGCGCGGCGACTTCATCCCGGTGATCGCGCCAATTGGCGTGGGCGCCAACGGTGAGTCGTACAACATCAACGCCGACCTGGTCGCCGGCAAGGTGGCCGAGGCGCTGAAGGCTGAAAAGCTGATGCTGCTGACCAACATCGCCGGCCTGATGGACAAGCAGGGCCAGGTACTGACTGGCCTTACCACCGAGCAGGTCAACGACCTGATCGCCGACGGCACCATCTACGGCGGCATGCTGCCGAAGATCAAGTGCGCGCTCGAAGCGGTGCAGGGCGGCGTGAGCAGCTCGCACATCATCGACGGCCGCGTGCCGAACGCCGTGCTGCTGGAGATCTTCACCGACACCGGCGTGGGCACGCTGATCAGCAACCGCAAGCGCCACTGATTCATCTGTAACGCCCTCGCGGTTGCTCGGCATTCCGAGCGCCCGCTCCCATCGAACAAACGCTAACTGACTGATTTACATCGAAACGTGGGAGCGGGCTTGCCCCGCGATAGCGATAGCACTGCCAACA
>NZ_JABWRG010000158.1:0-5063 GCF_014268825.1 Pseudomonas sp. SWRI51
GGGCTGCGCAGCAGCCCCGGCACTTTTGCGTGAGACCGAGATACTGGGGCTGCTGTGCAGCCCTTTCGCGACACAAGGCCGCTCCTACAGGGACAGTGTCAAATTCGAAATGCGCCGCAGGCTTATCAGCCGGCTGGACCTTCCTGTAGCTCTAATTTCTTACCCTTCACCGCAGCCGGCGCCTTGCCGGCTTTCATTTGCTGCAGCAACGGCGTGCACTGGTTCGGCGCATCCCCGCTGCTCGGGGCAATCAGCGCCAGCAAGCCAGCAGCAGGCCCGGCCACCACGCCCAGCGCCACCATGCCCGCGCCGCGCAGCGCCAACGGCACCGCCTGCACACCGGCATTGGGCTTGGCGAACGGGCCGCGCACATACAGTGGCGAGCGCAGCGAGAACAACCGCACGCCCTTCGACTCCGGGGTCACCTTCAGGTCCAACTGCTCGCTGGCAAAATTAGCCGTACCGTTGATGTAGATGATCGCGTTCTCGGTATCGAACAGGAACAAGCGCGTAGTCGCCAAACCGTCCTTGATCCCCACATCGGCGGCCGCGCAGTTGATCTTCACGTCTTCATCACCGAACAGCTTGCCAATCACGTAGTTGCCAACGTTAAGCCCGGCGATCTCCATGAGGCTGCGGCTGATGGCGCCATCGTTGATCAGCAAGCGCAGGTCGCCGTTGGAGGAACCCAGCAGCGCCGCCACCGAGTTGCCACGGCCACTGATGTCGGCATCGCCATTGAGCTCGCCGAAACTGGTCTGCATCGGTGCGAAAGTGGGGAACAGTTCCTTGAGCTTGAAGCCGCGGGCGCTCAAGCGCGCACGGCCCTGCATCGGCGTGGTGCGGCCATCCAGGCGGATTCTGGAGGCCAGGTTGCCGCCCGCCACGCCGAAGCGCAGTGGCTCCAGGCGCAGCAGGCCGTCTTCCAGAATCACGTGGGCCGACAGGTCGTTGAACGGCAGTTGCGCACTGTGCACGATGCGTTTGCCAGCAAAACGCACATCGGCATCCATCGCGCGCCAGCGCTCGGTACGGAATTCCTCGACCGGCAGCACCTTGCCTGTCGGCTGCTTGCTGGCCCCACCCCGGGCTTTTTGTTCAGTATTGGAGTCGGCACCGATCAGCGGCGCCAGATCCTTGAACAGCAACTGGTTGGACACCAGCTCACCGGACAACTTCGGCCGTGGTTTGCTGGCCACGAATGACAAATCACCATGAATGTCGCTGTCGCCAATCTTGCCGTTGAAACCCTGGTAGCGGAACTGCGCGCCTTGCTCGGCGTGCAGGTTGGCGCTCAGGTGACCGTCGGTGGAATACGGCGGGGTGTCGGGCAAGGTGACGCCGGTCAGCGGGTAAAGGTTGCCCAGGCTGCTGCCGGAAAGCTTCAGGCGCAGGTCCAGGGCGCCGAGGTTGCGCGGGTCGGTCAGGGTGCCGGCCAGCGCCACCTGGGTATCGCCGATACGCGCATCGGCTTGCAGCGGGAACGGCTGGCGGGCGTCCTGCAAGGCCAGCAGCCCGCCGATCTTGCCGGTGGCCGACACCGCCTGGTCCTTGTAGCGGCCCTGGGCCTTGAGGCCGAAGGCATAGTCCTGCGCCCCGCCACTCTTCTCGGCGCGGGCCTTGCCGACGATATCGCTGAACGGGATCGGCTTGCCCAGTGGTTCGACCTGCACCTTCATGCTGGTTTTCAGCGTCTGGTCATCGAAACTGATATTGCCTTGGTCAAAGCCGATGGCGCCGATGTCCAGCACCCACTTCGACGGCTCTGCATTCTCGTCCTTGGGGCCGAAATCAAAGGTCCAGTTGGCCCGGCCATCGGCCAGGCGAGTCAGGCTGGCGGTGGGCTTGACCAGGTCGATGCGCGGGATGCTGATGCGCTGGACGATCAGCGGCAACGGCGCCAGGCGAAACTCCACGCGCTCAAGGCCGACCATGCGCGGCTGCTTGAGCCAGTCGGGGTTGCCCAGCACCAGGTCCTCTGCCGTGAAATGCGGCCACGGCACGAACGCGCGCCAGCCGCCCTCTTCAGGTTCGGTACGCCAGTGCACCGCAAGGTTGCCGTTGATGGCGAAGGGCCGATGCAGGGCGGCGGACACCTTTTCATTGAGCAACGGCTTGACGCGGTTCCAGTCGAAGGTGGCGATCACCACGATAAGAATCGCCAGCAAGGTGACGAGGGTGGCGAAGGTCCAGATGAGGATTCTGACAGGGCGCGTCATTGCGTGATTCTCCTGACTGCAGGGCACGAGGCAGCGTAGCGGTGGCACTTATAAAGTCGGACTGATGAAAAGCCGTCGGGTTTAATCCAAACGCCACAAAGCCTAAGTTTTTCCTGACGCGTTGCCCAGCTTTGGCCTGCGCGTGCCGCGCACAGGCCGCCTCAGGTGGTGCCTGCGAGCGCCGTCTCAACCCCTGAAAACGTTGCCCCAGAGGCGTCGCCGCCGAGTATCAACGGCGTCGATTGTTACCATTATCCAGATGAACTTCTCTGCGGCGGTACGCAGCGTAGCATTGGCTCCGTACCCACTTTCCAGCCCCCCAGAGGAGCAACCCATCATGAAACGCAATCTGCTGCTTAGCCTGACCCTTTCCGTACTGGCCGCCAACGCTTTCGCATTGCCAGCCACCGACCAGCACCTTTCTGCCGAAGCGCGCTCCAGCGCTGCCAGCGTAGCCCAGCCCCTGAAAACCCTGGCTGAAGGTGGCTCGGACCGTCTGATCGAACGTAACGACCGTGTAGCCGAAGGTGGCTCGGATCGTCTGATCGAGCGCAATGACCGCGTAGCCGAAGGTGGCTCGGACCGTCTGATCGAGCGTAACGACCGTGTAGCCGAAGGTGGCTCGGACCGTCTGATCGAGCGCAACGACCGCGTAGCCGAAGGTGGTTCGGACCGTCTGATCGAGCGTAACGACCGCGTAGCAGAAGGTGGCTCGGACCGTCTGGTCGAACTTAGCCGCGTGAGCTGATCAGCATGGCCGAAAACAACAATCCACCGCCCTGCGCCTGTTACCCTCCAAGCCCGGTCCATTGACCGGGCTTTGTTTTTTTATCCAGAATGGCCAGCTTCAACCTCACAAGACGTTGCCCCATGCTGCCGCGCGCCGAACAGAAGCTGCAAACCCGCCAGGCCCTGCTGGATGCTGCCTGCCAGCTCATGGAGAGTGGCCGGGGGTTCGGCAGCATCAGCTTGCGCGAAGTCGCCAAGGCTGCCGGCATCGTGCCCACCGGTTTCTATCGCCACTTCCCTGACATGGACGCCCTCGGCCTGGCGCTGGTCGATGAGGTCGATAACACTTTCCGCCAGACCATCCGCCTGGTCCGGCACAACGAATTCGAGCTCGGTGGCATCACCGACGCTTCGGTGCGGATTTTCCTCGATGTGGTCAACGCCCACCGCGCCCGCTTCCTGTTCCTGGCCCGTGAGCAGTACGGCGGCTCGCAGGCGGTACGCCAGGCCATCGCGCGCCTGCGCGAGCACATCAGCGACGACCTCGCCACCGACCTTGCGCGCATGCCGCGCTGGCAACACCTGGACGGCGCCGCGTTGGCAGTGATGGCCGACCTGGTGGTCAAGACCGTGTTCGCCACCCTGCCGGAACTGATCGACGACGCGCCGGCCAGCCCCCAGGCCATGAGCGCCCAGGAAAAGATCACCCAGCAGTTGCGCTTCATTTTTGTCGGTGCGCGGCACTGGCAAGGGCTGGGCAGTCCGAGCTAAGCGGTTCTGCTAACATGGCGCCCTGCCCGACCGTCCACGAGCGCCGCCATGTCCGCCCCTTGCCCCGCCCTGACCCGCTTCAACCAGCATTTCGCCGAAGGTATCGTGCCGCTGTGGCAAGGCCCGGGGTGGAACGCCGACATGGCACTGCCCTACGAAGCACTCGACGCCCAGCATCAGCCCATGCCGGTACAACGCTACCGCGCCATGGCCTGCGCCCGGCAGTTGTACCTGTTCAGCAGCCGCATCGGCCAGCCGGGGGCCGCCGAGCGCGCAGCGGCGCTGTTTCGCTCGCTGCAACGGCACTTCCATGATGCCGAGCATGGCGGCTGGTTCTACAGCATCGACGCCGACGGCAAGCCGCTGGACCGGCGCAAGGACCTCTACACCCACGCCTTTATCGTATTTGCCTGCGCGCATTACTGGGGCAAAGTCCGCGAAGGGCTGGTCGAGTCCGCGCTCAACGCCGCGCTGAGCATCGTCAACGACCAGTTCGCTCGCGATGACGGCCTGTTCGAGGCCAGCCTCGCTGAAGACTGGTCGGACCTGGCCAGTGGCCCGCTGCAAAACCCGCAGATGCACCTGGCCGAAGCCTTCCTGCAGGTGTTGGCCGTGCGCGAAGACCCCGCCGTGCAGCAGGCCCTGCTGCAACTGTGCGATGCGCTGCAAACGCACTTCATCGAGCCCGAACACGGCCTGATGCTGGAAAAACCCCGCGGCGCTGTGGATAACTGGTTCGAGCCGGGCCATCAGTTCGAGTGGTTCTATCTGCTCGACACTTCGCCACTGTTGCGCGGCACACCGTTGCACAGCGCTATCGACCGCGCGTTCGCCTACGCGGAGGTGACTGGGGTAAAGGGTTCGGCGGTGCTGTCGATGCTCACCGTGGACGGGCGCGTGCTCGACGCCACCCAGCGCATCTGGGCACAGGCCGAGTACCTGCGGGCGCTGGCGCTGCGGCCAGGCAGCGAGGCCCACCTGCGCGCGCAACTGGATGCCCTGCTTGCGCGGTTTCTGCATGACGGTGGCTGGCACGAGTGCCGCGACGGCGCCGGTGTAGTGAGCCGCCACGATATGCCCTCTACCACGCCCTACCATCTGGCGACTTGCCTGGAAGGCTTGCAGCGGCTGGCGAACTAACGCTGCCGTCGCGGAGCAAGCTCGCACGCCGAGTTATGTGCAGGCCTGTCACGACCTCATCGCAGGCTGGCGCCAGCTCCCACAAAGACCGCGCACAGCCCCAATATCGAGGCTTGGCGCTGATCCTTGTGGGAGATTCTATGGTTTTGTACAAGCCTGTTCCCGCCAGATATATCTCCTTGTGGCGAGCGGGCTTGCCCCGCG
>NZ_JABWRG010000159.1:0-4796 GCF_014268825.1 Pseudomonas sp. SWRI51
CGCAGCCCTTTCGCGACACAAGGCCGCTCCTACACAATCAAAAGCGACTTGCCCGAAACCATAGAATCTCCCACAGAAGCCGCGTTCAGCCGCAATATCGAGGTCTGGCCCAGATTCCTGTGGGAGCTGGCGCCAGCCTGCGATGAGGCCAGCGCGGGTAACCAGCGTTCAGCCGGGTTGCTGGGTACGCAGTTTTTCACTGCGCCCCCGCAACCATTCAAGCGTCAGCAGCAACACCACCGAAAACGCGATCAACAAGGTAGCCGCCGCTGCGATGGTCGGGCTGAGGTTCTCGCGGATACCGCTGAACATCTGCCGTGGCAGGGTCGCCTGCTCGGGGCCGGCCAGAAACAGGGTCACCACCACCTCATCGAACGATGTGGCAAAGGCGAACAACGCCCCGGAGATCACCCCCGGCGCAATCAGCGGCAATGTCACCCGACGAAACGCCAGCAGCGGCGAGGCGCCCAGGCTGGCCGCGGCCCGTACCAGGTTGTAGTTGAAGCCCTGCAAGGTCGCCGACACGGTAATGATCACAAACGGCACACCCAGCACGGCATGCACCAGAATCAGCGAGGCAAAGCTGTTGCCCATGCCCAGCGGCGCGAAGAACAGGTAGCTGGCCACACCAATGATCACCACCGGTACCACCATGGGCGAAATCACCAGCGCCATCACCAGCGACTTGCCGGGGAAGTCGCCGCGGGTCAGGCCGATAGCGGCCAGCGTACCGAAGACCATGGCCAGCACCGTCGCCGCCGGGGCGACGATGATGCTGTTCTTCAGGGCGCGCATCCATTCCGCCGAGGCGAAGAAGTCTTGATACCAGTGCAGCGAGAAGCCCTGCAGCGGGTACACCAGGAAACTGCCGCTGTTGAATGAAAGCGGGATGATCACCAGCACCGGCAGCACCAGGAACAGCAGAATCAGGCCACACAGAATGCGCAGGGTGTAGAACCACACCCGCTCTACGGGCGACATGTAGGGGCTCAGCATGACAAGGCTCCTCAGCTCAGGCGCAGGCGGCTGGCGCCGACCAGCCAGCTATAGATCAGGTACAGCAGCACGGTGGCCAGCAGCAGCAACCCGCCGAGCGCGGTCGCCATGCCCCAGTTGATGCTGGTGTTGGTGTAGAAGGCCACGAAGTAGCTGACCATCTGGTCGTTGGGGCTGCCCAGCAGTGCCGGGGTGATGTAGTAGCCGATGGCCAGAATGAACACCAGCAGGCAGCCAGCACCCACCCCTGCGTAAGTCTGCGGGAAGTACACCCGCCAGAAGCTTGCGAACGGGTGACAGCCCAGCGAGATCGCGGCGCGCATGTAGCTGGGCGAAATGCCCTTCATCACGCTGTACAGCGGCAGGATCATGAACGGCAGCAGAATGTGCACCATCGAGATGTACACACCCGTGCGGTTGAACACCAACTCCAGCGGCTGGTCGATGATGCCCATCGCCATCAGCGCACTGTTGATCAGCCCGCCGGACTGCAACAGTACGATCCACGCCGCCACCCGCACCAGAATCGAGGTCCAGAACGGCAGCAGCACAAGAATCATCAGCAGGTTGCTCTGCCGGGTCGGCAGGTTGGCCAGCAGGTACGCCAGCGGGTAGGCCAGCACCAGGCAGATGGCGGTGATCACCACCCCCATCCACAGGGTCCGGGCGAAGATATCCAGGTAAATGGCCTGGTCAGGCGTGGTCTTGGCCAGTTCGCCAAGGTCGTCGATCCGGTGATCGGCCGACGCCAGCAGGTAGAACGGCGTGACGCTGCTGGTGTTGCGGCGAATCGCCTGCCAGTAGGCAGGGTCGCCCCAGCGCTCATCGATGCTCTGCAGGGCTTCTTTATAAGAGGCAGGCTCGACCTTGAACGGCAGCGCCCGGGCGGTCTTGGCCAGCAGGCTGCGGTAGCCGGCCAGCTCCATGTTCAGGCGCTTGGACAGGTCGCCCAAGGTCTGGTTCTTGCGCGATTCGGCAAGGTCTTCGCTCAAGGCCTTGTACACAGGCTCCGCGGGCAGGCTCTTGCCATCCCACTGCGCCACGGCCTCGACAGTGCGCGGCAGGCCGGCGACCACCTCGGGGTTGCCGATGCTCTTGTACAACAGCGCCGCAATCGGCACCAGGAACACCAGCAAAAGGAACAGCGCCAACGGCGCGATCAACGCCTGGGCCTTCCAGCGGTTGACCCGCTCGGCATGCTTGAGGCGCTGCTTGAGGCTTTTACCTGCGCCGTCGTTGAGGGGCACTGCAATGGCCATGGCGAACTCCGGAATTCGGGAAAACGGCGGGCGCCAGCCACACGGCCGGCGCCCCACGGGCGTGTGTTACTTCTTCGCAGCCCAGGCGTTGAAGCGTTGCTCCAGCTGTTCGCTGTTGTCGGCCCAGAAGGCCACGTCGATCTGCACCTGGTTGGCGATGTTCTCAGGCGTGGTCGGCATGTCTTTCTTCACCTCATCGGCCAGCAGCGGCACAGCCTTGGTGTTGGCCGGGCCGTAGGCGATGTTCTCGGAGTAGATCTTCTGCTGCTCGGGCGCCACGCTGTAGGCGATGAACTTCTTCGCCTCTTCGGCGTTCTTGGCGCCTTTCGGGATGGCCCAGGCATCGAAGTCGTAGATGCCGCCGTTCCACACCACCTTGAGGTTGCTTTCTTTCTGCACGGCGGCGATGCGGCCGTTGTAGGCAGAACTCATGACCACGTCACCCGAGGCCAGGTACTGCGGCGGCTGGGCGCCAGCTTCCCACCACTGGATGCTGGCCTTGAGTTGGTCGAGCTTCTTGAAGGCGCGGTCCACGCCGTCTTTGGTGCCCAGCACCTGGTAGACATCCTTCGGCGCCACGCCGTCGGCCATCAGCGCGAATTCCAGGGTGTACTTGGCGCCCTTGCGCAGGCCGCGCTTGCCAGGGAATTTCTTGGTGTCCCAGAAATCGGCCCAGCTGGTGGGTGCGGTCTTGAGCTTGTCGGCGTTATAGGCCAGCACGGTGGACCAGACGAAGAAGCCGACGCCGCAGGGCTGGATAGCACCCTTGACGTAGTCGCTCTCGTTGCCGAACAGCGCAGGGTCGAGCTCTTCGAACATGCCCTCGTCGCAACCCCGTGCCAGCTCCGGCGACTCGACTTCGACCAGGTTCCAGGACACGCTCTTGGTGTCGACCATGGCTTTGATCTTGGCCATCTCGCCGTTGTACTCACCGGCGACGATCTTGCCTTTGCCCGCCTTTTCCCACGGCTCGTAGAACGCCTTGACCTGGGCCGCCTTGTTGGCACCGCCGAACGAAATTACCGTGAGGTCCGCAGCCAGGGCTTGGCCTGCGGTTACCAGGCCAAGGGCCAGGGCGGTCAGTTTCAACTGCTTGCGCATTATTGTTCTCTCCACAGTACAGGGTTGGTGAAGCAATCGATCAGTGGGCTTCGGCAATCGGATCGAGCGCGCGGGCGTGCTCCACCTCCCAGCCCAGCGGTACCACATCGCCCACAGCCAGCGCCGGGTCGAGCTCGGCGATTGGCTGCTTGACGAAGAAATCGGCCTTGCCGCAGACCTCAAGGCGCACGCGCACGTGGTCGCCCAGGTAGATGAATTCGGCCACTCGGCCCGAGAAGCGGTTGACGCAGCTTTCGCTGTGGCCATTAAGGCGCACACGCTCGGGGCGCACCGACAGCGTGACCGGCTCGCCGGCCTTGCCGACGTTTACTGCCAAGGCCTCGACCCGCTCGCCACGCGGCAACTGCACCTGGCAACGCGTACCGTCGCTGGCAAGCAACGTGCCGTTGATGCGGTTGTTCTCGCCGATGAAGTTAGCCACGAAGGTATTGCACGGCTCTTCGTAGAGGGTGCGGGGGTCGGCAATCTGCTGAATTTCGCCTTGGTGGAACACCGCAACGCGGTCGGACATGGTCAGCGCCTCGCCCTGGTCGTGGGTCACGTACACCACAGTGACGCCCAGGCGCTGGTGGATATGCTTGATTTCCATCTGCATGTGTTCGCGCAGTTGTTTGTCCAGCGCACCCAGAGGTTCGTCCATCAGCACCAACTGCGGCTCGAACACCAGCGCACGGGCCAACGCCACGCGCTGCTGCTGGCCACCGGAAAGCTGGCCCGGGTAGCGCTTGGCGAAGGCGTCGAGCTGGACCATGCCCAGCACGCGCTTGACCCGCTCGCTGATGTCGGTCTTGCTCAGGTTGCGCACGCTCAGCGGAAACGCCAGGTTCTCGGCAACCGTCATGTGCGGGAACAGCGCGTAGTTCTGGAACACCATGCCGATGTCGCGCTTGTGCGGCGGCACGTTGTTGATCGAGCGCCCGTCCAGCAGGATCTCGCCAGCGGTGGGGGTCTCGAAGCCGGCCAGCATCATCAGGCTGGTGGTCTTGCCGGAGCCCGAGGGGCCGAGCAAGGTCAGGAACTCGCCTTTGCGAATGTCCAGGTTGAGGTCTTTGACGATCAGCGATTCGCCGTCGTAGCTCTTCTGCACACCACGGAAGCTGACCAGCGTCTCGTTCGAATTCGCCTCGCTCATGCCCTGCACCTTCTTGTTGGAATGACTGCGTAGGCACTAGCGTAGAAGAGGCGCAAAACCCCGGAAATCGGGGGCGCAGAGAGAATGTCATCAGCCAGATGGAAGACTTGCTGTAGGGCAATCCCTACACAGATGACGCTTTCAGATCACCACTTCAGGCTTCTGGGGGAGATTCTCTGGTTTTGTACAAGCCTGTTCTGGCCAGGCATATCTAATTGTGGCGAGCGGGCTTGCCCCGCGTTGGGCTGCGCAGCAGCCCTGAAACCCAAAGGGCTGCTGCGCAGCCC